>JADHYP010000100.1 GCA_016782355.1 Candidatus Syntropharchaeum sp.
GCTATCCGACCTGTTCCTGCTGCTCCAGAAGTAGCGAAAAAAGGGCAAGTGCGTAGCGCATAATGGATTCTCCGGAGAGCGAGAAGATGCCCATTGAAGCAAACCGTTTATCGCCGATTTTTTCTTCTAATGGCTTGAATCTCGACTCTCTCACCGGAGGTAACTGATTATACTCGGAAGTGAACTTGCCCTTTGAACGCAGGTCGGGATGATCCTTCTGAATCAATACGCTTTCCTTGAACGCCTCGGATTCTTTCTTCTTTTGCACGCACAGCCAGATTGCATCGGTGATTGCATCAATTAGACCGGTGTCAAAGGCAAGAGCAATCGCTATCTCGGATGCTCCTGATTCATTCAATGGCTTACGCTCCCTCTTAGGGCGAATCCACCTCAAATCGTTCTCCCTGCGAAAGTCATTGATCACTGTGTTGGAGATGCTAATCCCAAATTCGTTTTTAATCGCATTCTGAACCTCTGATGAGCTAATAGACCGATTAGTCTCAAGCAAACTCTTCACAAAATTCTTCATCGTAATCGTGAATTTCAGGTTATTGCCTTTGCTTCTTTGATCATACAAGCCTTCTACACCCTTTTCCCTCAGCGCCTTCTTGTAAATGTAATATCGCACCAGCCCAAAAGGTGCTTCCCTCTCCTTAAAATATTGATTGGTTGACTGAGACGAGATTTCCACTTCTTCCATGACTTGCAAAATCCTTGTTACACGATTAACTTGATCCATTCTGGTCGATTTATATTGGTATCACTATATCTAAATGTTGTTTAATCCGTTACATAGATGTTTATAGCCGAAAGTCATGGATTTTTAACTTGCCCATCACCGAAATTTTATCGCTTGACTTTCGTTTCACAGCTTCATCCTTCCTACGTCCACATATCTAATTCTTTGATTAAAAGTTCGAGCGAAAATCATCCTCTTCTTCACGCCATGCGCCAACCTTACAGCCCTTGCTAATTCAGGCATTGAAAAAACGTGCTCTTCGGGAAGCACGTGAATTAAATACGAAGAATGTTTCTGGTTTGCCGCCTTGTACACCCTGAAATGTGACCCGAACTTAAAACCCGTCTTTATTATCAGTCCCTTTTCCCTTAAATACTCGTAAACCACGTATTTATCCATAAAATCGCTTTCTATTGAACTCGCATATTCGATGAACTGTCCCGTGTCTATTTCCAGCACGTTTTTCTTCATCAAATAAGCCGCTTCAACCAACGAAAGTAGTAGCCGTTTCTCCTTCGTCAATTTACCATAAAAATTGTTTATATGAAGGTTCTTAGCTAAATCCGTATCCCACAGGACTACCCTATCGCCGAGCAAAGTCGCTTTCGCTTTTCCTATCTCTTCCGCTTTTCCTTCCCCCTTTTCAACGAATTCAAACTTCGCTTCCTTCACCTCGTAGTAAGTGACGTCGCTTTCTTCATCCACGACTGCGATAATCGGCTCTTTCCTCATGTTACGAGCTAAAATAAGCAGTGCATCTAATTCTTTCAACGATAAAAACCCTCTTTCAGATAAAATACGGATGAAATACCTTGCCGGCTTCTCTCCCGGCTTGGCACCACGAGGATAAAGCCAGAAATCAACTCCTCCTGGCTGCACTACATAGCCTCGCTCCTTCAAATCCCTGTAAACGAGGTATCGCAGCTCGAACTCCGGTGAGATGTCCAATGCACGCTTTAAGAACTCCTCGAGATTCAGCTCTCTTTCTTCTCCTTCTTTTATTCTCGATATTTTACCGGTTTCAAACAAAAAAGCCGCTTCTTCCAGTGATAGCTCTAACCTGTCTTTTTTCCTTCCATATCCTTTCGCAAGGATACCTGCTTCTGACCCCGCTACTACGACCTTTCCGCCTGAAAGTTCTCCTTGCATCGTTCCTTTTATTTATAACTACATGATTACACATTAAGATTACGCATAAAATAAAATGAATGGCGAGGAATATAGCATAGAATACTTCAAGGAGAATGAATACATAAGGAAGAACTGCGAGAAGTGTGGCTCGCACTTCTGGACTCGTGACAAAGATAGAACCACCTGTGGTGATGCACCCTGTGAAACTTATTCGTTTATAGGCAAGCCTATTTTCAAGGAGCGAAATGCAGATGAGGTGAGAGAAAGTTTCCTCTCTTTCTTTGAGAAGCATTCGCACACGAGAATGAAAAGGTATCCGGTTGTAGCACGATGGAGAGATGACATCTACCTTAACATCGCTTCCATTGCAGATTTTCAGCCTTTTGTAACTTCGGGCAAGGTCCCCCCGCCTGCAAACCCGCTCGTCATTTCTCAACCCTGCATAAGACTCGAAGACCTCGAATCCATAGGAAAAACTGGTCGCCACTTAACCGCATTCGAGATGATGGGGCATCACGCCTTCAATAAGAGAGGAGGCGCGGAAATATACTGGAAAAACGAGACCGTGAAGTATTGCGATGAATTTCTGCGGCAGCTTGGTGTGGACGTGGATAGCGTAACGTATAAGGAAGCGCCGTGGGTGGGCGGAGGAAATGCAGGTCCCTGTCTTGAAGTCATCACAGGCGGATTAGAGCTTGCTACTCTCGTTTTCATGGACCTCAAACTTTCTCCTTCTCCACAAGGCGAAATAAGCATAAAAGGGCAGCAGTATGAGAAAATGGACACTTACATCGTGGACACCGGTTACGGTCTGGAAAGATTCGTATGGGCTTCTAAAGGCACTCCCACCGTCTATGATGCGATATTCCCGGTCGTAATAAAGGAATTGGTAAATGCCGCTGGGATTGTTCATCCGTTAGAGACGCATCCCGAGATAATTATACGGTATGCAAGTTTGTCCGGGGCTATGAGAAGAGGAGAAAGAGCAAAGCGGTTGGATATTTCGTCTGAATTTATCAAAAATACATTGGAGCCGATAGAAACAATCTATGCAGTTGCAGACCATACAAAATGCCTCGCTTTCATGCTCGCCGATGGCATCGTGCCTTCCAATGCGAAAGAGGGCTACCTGGCAAGGTTGGTCTTGAGGCGAGCTTTCAGGATGTTAAACTCGCTGGGGATAGAAACACCTTTGGAGGATATAGTGCTCCTGCAAATAAAAACGCTCAGAAAATCTTTCCCTGAATTGAAAAATTCGGTGGATAGAATTGTCGAAATAGTATCGCTGGAGAAGCGGAGATATGATGAGACGCTTTTAAAAGGCGAAAGAATAGTGAAACAGCTCGCAAAAGGATATGAAGGAAAAGGTGAGGAGCAAAAAATACCGCTCGATACGTTAATTAGTTTATACGATACGCATGGACTGCCGCCGGAGTTTGTGAAAGAAGTGGTATCTAACCAGGAAACAGGAGTAGGAGTAGATGTTCCAGAGAACTTTTATTCGCTCGTTGCGAGTATGCACAGCAGCGAAGAGAGAAAGGAGGTAGTTGAACCATTTGTAGAAAGCATGGAAGAAAAAACGAAATCAATTCCGGCGACGATAAAATTGTATTACGAAGAGCCATCGGCGGTAGAGTTCGAAGCTACTGTTTTGGACTCCTTTGATGATTCCGTTATATTAGACAGGACGCTTTTTTTCCCTGAAGGTGGCGGTCAACCTGCCGATACCGGCTTCTTAACGCCGAAAGACGATAACAGGGCATTGAAAGTAGTGGACGTGCAGGAGGTTGAAGGCGTTATTCTTCATAAAATAGCGAATGGTGGGCTAAGCAAAGGCGCCGCGGTATCCGGTCACATAAATTCCAGGCGGCGAATCGCTCACGCAAGGCATCATTCGGCAACGCACATTGTGGTATGTGCGGCGAGGAAAGTGCTGGGAAGTCATATATGGCAGGCGGGAGCGCAGAAAGGCGAAAAGCGAGCGAGAATTGACGTCACGCACTTCAAAAGAATCTCTGATGCCGAGCGAAGCGAGATAGAGCGGCTTGCAAACCGGATGGTCATGGAAAACGAGGAAATAAAAGCGAGTTTTGAGGACAGGAACGAAGCGGAGCAGAAATACGGGTTCGGTATTTATCAGGGCGGCGTTCCCCCCGGTGAGAAACTAAGAATTGTGCGGATAGCCGCGGACGAGGATGTGCAGGCATGTGCGGGAACGCACTGTTCAAAGACTGGCGAGGTCGGTCCGATAAAAATATTGCGCACCGAGCGAATACAGGATGGTATCGAGCGAATCGAGTATTCCGCGGGAGAAGCTGCCGTCGAGGAGATGCAAGCGCGGGAAGAGTTGATAAGGAAATCAGCTGCTGTGTTAAAAGTGCCTCCTGAGATGCTTCCTCCTACGGTTGAAAGATTCTTTGAGGAGTGGAAACAGTTAAAGAAGGAGAACGAGAGATTGCGAGATGAAATAGCGGAACTGCGAATAGGCTCGTTGAAGCAGCATGCAAGAGATATAAGCGGTGTAAGTGTAATTGCAGAGGTGTTGCCAGATGCAGATACGAAAGAGATGATGAAAATGGCATCGCAGCTCTCGGACGATAACTTCTTAACGATATTATTAGGTAAAAGAGAAAAACGTGCATCCGTCGTTTCCTCCGTCCCTGCTTATCTAAAGGATGAGATAACCGCATCGGAGTTAGTAAAACGAGTTTGTGAAGTGCTTGGAGGCAGTGGTGGAGGCAAAGCAGAACTCGCTCAGGGCGGTGGCGAGAGGGTGGAAATGGTGGAAGAAGCCCGTGACGAGGGCGTGAAATATATAGAAGAGCTTTTAAAGAAAAGAGGGATAAAGTTATAATAATACAAAAGGAAACAATAAGCGAAGAAAGAGAAGTGCTTTGCGTGCATGTATCTGATAATAGTGGGGTTGGGCGGAATAGGAAGAAATCTGGTGAGTATTGCGACCGAGGACAAGAACGACGTGGTGGTCATAGATGAAGATGAGAAAAGATGTCGCGAGATAGCGGCGAAATACGACGTTTTAACGATTGTCGGCGATGCGACCGAGAAGTCAACCCTGGAGGAAGCAGAAGCAAGCAGAGCAAACGCGTTGATAGCTACTACTTCTGACGATGCGGCTAATTTGATGATGTCGCTCACGGCGAAAGGGTTGGGCACAAAAAAGACCGTTGCTGTGGTGAATCAGGAAGAGCACGTGGAGATGTTCAAGGAAGCGGACATTTTTATGTTTGAAAATCCGGACATGACCGTTGCGAGTCATCTCTATTTCTCGGTGAAACGACCGAGGATAAAAGATTTTCTTACCGTAAGTGGCGGAAAAGCTGAGATATTTGAGGTTGGTGTGTCCGATAAATCACGTGTCGTGGGGAAGAAGCTATCGAAATTGCGTATAAAAGATGGGATAGTAGTAGCGATAGAACGAAATGGAGATATAATACTGCCAAAAGGCGAT
>JADHYP010000101.1 GCA_016782355.1 Candidatus Syntropharchaeum sp.
CTTTAATAAAAGTGAAAAAAGGGGATGCAAGAAGAGAACGAGAAGTCGGCGATATTGAGGGTGGCAGAGGCGTATCATCGAGATGCAGGCAGAGGAATAGCAAGAATAGATGCAGAAACGATGCGAGAACTTGGTGTTGTAAGCGGAGACGTGATAGAGATAGAAGGTAAAAATATTGCCACCGCTATCGTATGGCCTGGCTATTCTCCGGACAGCGGTAAGTCATTAATACGCATAGATGGGAACATAAGAGCCAATGCCGGTATCGCCATAGATGACCGAGTGCGAGTAAAGAAGACAAGGGTAAAGGAAGCAAAAAGAATTACGATTGAGCCTACACAGCCGGTAAGAATTGCAGGTGGTGAGCGATACATAGCAAGGATATTGAAAGGACGCCCGATTACAAAAGGGCAAATCATAAGAGTGGAGATGCTTGGCAATCCTATTACTTTCGTCGTTACCAATACCGTTCCTTTAGGCACGGTAATACCGCAAATGGATACCGAGATCGTGCTCCACAAGGCGAGAGAAGAGGCGATTGGCGTCCCTCACGTGACTTACGAGGACATTGGTGGGCTACAGCGAGAAATAGGGGTAATAAGGGAGATGATAGAACTGCCACTAAGACATCCGGAGCTATTCGAGCGATTGGGGATAGACCCACCGAAGGGCGTTCTCTTGCATGGACCGCCGGGGACGGGAAAGACGTTAATAGCAAAAGCAGTAGCAACCGAGACCGACGCCAATTTCTATTCCATCTCAGGTCCGGAGATAATGAGCAAATTTTATGGAGAAAGTGAGAAACATCTGCGAGATATATTTGAGGAAGCGGGAAAAAACGCACCTTCCATTATTTTTATTGACGAACTGGATTCCATTGCGCCGAAGAGGGGAGAGACAACAGGCGAAGTGGAACGGCGAGTAGTAGCCCAGCTTCTTTCTTTGATGGATGGTCTGGAATCAAGAGGGCAAGTAGTGGTGGTCGGCGCAACAAATCGTGTAAATGCACTGGATGAGGCATTAAGAAGAGGGGGTCGGTTCGACCGGGAGATAGAAATAGGCATTCCGAACAGGAATGGCAGGGAGGAGATATTACAGGTGCATTCGAGGGGAATGCCACTGGCAGAGGATGTAAATCTTAAGGAGCTCGCAGACCTCACGCATGGATTTGTCGGCGCAGACCTTGCTACGTTATGTAAAGAAGCAGCAATGCACGCACTGCGAAAAATACTCCCGGAGATAGACATAGAGAAGGAGATACCGCCGGAAGTGATGGAAAAGCTGAAGGTAACAAAAGAAGATTGCAGTGAAGCGTTAAAGAACACAGAGCCTTCTGCGCTCAGGGAAGTATTCGTAGAAGTGCCGAATGTGAAGTGGGATGACATAGGCGGCTTGGAGCGTGCAAAGGCGGAGTTAAAAGAAGTCGTGGAATGGCCAATAAAATATCCTGACGCCTTCTCTCGTTTAAATTCAAAACCGCCAAAAGGTATCCTCTTATTTGGACCGCCGGGGACCGGGAAGACGATGCTGGTGAAGGCGGTAGCGAACGCGACTGAAGTGAATTTCATCTCGATAAAAGGACCTGAAATCATGTCAAAATGGGTGGGCGAGAGTGAGAAGGCGGTTCGCGAAGTATTCAGGAAGGCGAAGCAAGCTGCGCCCTGTATTATTTTCCTCGATGAGATAGATTCAATTGCATCGGTGAGAGGCGCTGGTTATGACTCGCATGTGACGGAACGAGTGGTTTCGCAGATGTTGATCGAGATGGATGGATTGGAGGAGCTAAAGGAGGTGATTATCATAGCAGCGACAAACCGACCTGACATGGTTGACCCTGCATTGCTGCGACCCGGAAGGCTTGACCGGTTGATATACATACAACCGCCGGATAAAGAGGAGAGGAAGAAAATATTCGACGTTCATCTGAGTGGCAAGCCGATAGGAGAGGACGTAGATGTGGAGGAGTTTGCGGAAAGAACAGATGGATATGTCGGTGCGGATATAGCGGCAATCGTTAAAGAAGCGGTGATGAGTGCTTTACGGGAGTTTATTACGTCAGGAATAAGTGAGGAGGACGTGAAAGAAGCGATACAGAACATAGTAATAAAGAAGCAGCATTTTGAAACGGGTATTAAGAGCGTAAGACCAACTGTAACGCCACAAGCACAGGAGGAGTTCGAGGGAAAGGCGGAGGATTTCGTGAAATACGCTTACGCATAAAACTTTTTAGAAAAAAGTTTTATCAAAAACATAGATATATTTAAATTTAAAATACAATAATTCAGGTTAGTTAAAATGGGAAGACATCAAAAGAGAATAGCGGCACCACGTAGCTGGAAAATAGAGCGAAAAACAGCCTATTGGGCGGTAAAACCGAGACCGGGTCCGCATCCAGGGGATAGAAGCATGCCTTTGCTTTTGATCGTAAGAGACATGCTGAAGTTAGCGGACAATAGTAGAGAAGCGAAGCGGATATTGAACGAAGGCACCGTTAAGGTTGACGGAAGAGTGAGAAAAGACCACAAGTTCCCGGTTGGCATCTTTGACCTTCTTTCTATTCCTGCAATAAAAGCGAATTATATGATGGTTTTGGACAAGAAAGGGAGATTGTCGCTGGTAGAGGTAGGAGAGGAAGAGGCATCCGGGAAACTATGCCGGGTGGACGGCAAAAGAATGATAAAAGGAAGGGGGATACAATTGAACCTGCACGATGGTAGGAACGTTCTACCGGGAGAAGCCCTTGCGGATGCGATAAAAACGCATGATTCGTTGATGATTGCCCTGGAGTCAAATGAGATATTGCATCACTTTGCGTATAAGGAAGGGAGTAAAGTGATGGTGATAGGCGGGAAGCATTCTGCTCAGACGGGTGAAATAGAGGAGATACGGATAGTGAGAAGTCCGGAGTCAAACGTGGTAAAGATAAAAGCGTTTAACGGTAACGGCGGCGAGGGCAGTTTCGAGACCATTGCGGATTATGTGTTCGTAGTGGGCGAAGAAAAGATAGAGATACCGGGGGTTAAATAAGAAATGGCGGCGAATCCGATGAGAAGAATAGAGGTGGATAAAGTAGGGATAAACATGGGCGTAGGGGAGAGTGGAGAGAAGTTAGCAAAAGCAGAGAAACTGTTGAGTAATAGCGCAATTGCAGGTCAAAAGCCGATTAAGCGACAGGCTAAGAGAAGCTTACAGCCGCTTGGTATAAAAAAAGGCGAAGCCATTGCTTGCAAAGTCACGCTGAGAGGAAAGCGAGCAGCGGAGTTCCTTAAACGATGTTTTAAGATACAAAATAAACTTCTTATGAGTCAATTCGACACCTATGGTAATTTCTCCTTTGGCATCGCAGAACACACTGACTTTGGCATCAGGTACGAGCCAAAGGTAGGGATATTTGGAATGGATGTTTCGGTGGCTTTAAAAAGACCGGGGTATCGAATAAAAGAGAGGAGAATACAAAGGAAGAAGGTGCCAAATAAGCAAAGGATAAACAGAGCGGACGTCTTTGCTTTTCTCGAAAAGGAATACGGCGTGGAAGTGGTGGAGGAGTGAGTAGCTGCTCGGAAATTCTGCTTTGGAAAATCCCCAATCCTAACTTGACATTGTCAGATTAACCGCAGAGTTCACGGAGAACGCAGAGGATGTAGGTTTGGAGGTTTAGGGGTTTGGGGGTTTAGAGGTTTGGAGGTTTAGCTAACGAGCTGAACCGCTAATAAACTAAACCTCTAATTCCGCGTTCTCGGCGGCAAATTTTAAATATGACAAAGTCAAGCTAATTTCGAAAACTTTTTAAAGTGAGAGATAGCTATTGTAAAACTAAGCGAAGAATAAAAGAAACTATCAAATAAATTATTAGTTATGAAGGGAGGGTCAATAGATATGGAATATGAAGTGGATATTCGTAAGATAGGGGAAAAAGGGCGTGAGCTCTTCAAAAAGATTTCCGAAGAACTGGAGAGAGATTATCGGGGCAAGTTCGTGGCGATTGAGGTGGATAGCGGTGATTACTTTGTAGGGGATACCAGTATTGAGGCGGACGAAAAAGCAAAAGAGAAATATCCGGATAAGGTATTTTATCTGGGGAGAATTGGTTTCCGAGCGGCAGTTTCATTCAAGGAGGGGCGGCGGTGAATGATAAAAGGAGAAATAAGCGTCAGCGACTCACCGATTATAGAGGATGAACCCGTTTTCTCTGGCATGATGGAATGGGATGGAGAAATTGTTAAGACCCGCATTGTACTTACAAAATCAGTAGATGCATTATTAGGAACAGCCCTGTTAAGAGGAATGGAAGTCGGGTTGAACTATTCAACAAGTGAAGTAGTTTTGAAAAAAGAGGAATAAAAAATGAGAAGCCATAACACAAACCGGCTCTTCTTCTTACCTATTTTAGCCGTAACAGCCGCGTTTCTCCTCGCTTCGCTCGCCGCCGCCCCGCTCGCGAGCGCGCAAGGAGCAGAACTCCACGTCGGTCCGGGTCAGCCCTATCTGGCAATACAAGCCGCAATAGACGATGACGACTTCGTTATCGTCCACGACGGCACCTACACCGAGAATGTGGACGGAAAAGGAACTATCAAATAGACTATTAGTTATGGGTAAGGCATGAAAAGCTATCAAAAGCGACGGAGGTGAAAAAGGGAGATGAATAGAAAGGCAAAAAATATGAAAGGGGATAAGAAGCAAAGAGCGGTCATCAGCGTGAGGGGAAGGGTACAAAAGGGGGGTTATCGCGACCTCGTGGCAGAGATTGCAAACGGTTTAAATATTGGTGGAATAGCAGAGAACATGCCGGATGGGACGGTAAGAATTATTGCAGAGGCAGAGAAAGGGACGCTTGAGCAGTTCATCACATTAATTGAACCGAGTGAAGACCCAATGATTAAAGTTACGGGAATCGAGGTGGATTTCGAGCCGGCGACAAATGAGTTCGAATACTTCGACATAAAATATGGTGATTTTGATAAGGAGGGGTTCGAGCGGATTGGTGTTGCCGCGGTGTATCTAAAACGGATAGATAAGAAACAAGACCAGATGCTTGGGAAACAAGACCAGATGCTTGGGAAACAGGATGAAACAATATCCATTATAAAGAGTGGCGTGGATGAGATGCGAGAATTCCGAACGGAAACGCAGCAGAATTTTGGTAATCTGGACATAAAATATGGAAAGATAGCGGAGAACATGGAGC
>JADHYP010000102.1 GCA_016782355.1 Candidatus Syntropharchaeum sp.
CACGGAATATCTGGTGATGTTCAGTAACGAACAATTCAAGAGGACAAGCGTTATGCACCAATACTAAAAATTCCAAATCTCAAGCACCAAATCTCAAATAAGTTTATAATTTTGTATTTGGTACTTGGTATTTATTTGTAATTTGGTGCTTGGATTTTTTTTACTGCGCCAATAAAAAATAAAAGTAGGGTCCAAGCAACTTCGCCCGGACCCTTGCCCTTGTTTGTTTAATTAACGTCTCTTCTTTACAAGATACGCAACCGCTGCGATTGCAATCACTGCGAATATCAGTTCGAAACCTGGTGGTTTTGCAGTTGGTGTAGGCGTAGCCGGAGCCGTGGTAGGCGTTGCAGTAGGCATAGCCATCCCGTATATCCTGTCTATCGTCTCTTGTGGTATAAATGAACCTCCTTGTCCGAGCATTTCACCTTCGCAACCCTCGCAGAGCACTTCCTTACTCTCGTGGCAGAATGCACAATCCTTTGCCTCATCTGTTACTGTTGTGTGGGAACCACGCACCATATCCCGTATGCGTCGCATTATCATATATAGCATCCATCTTGATGAACGGTTTTACCTTGCCATCAGAAGCCACGCCAAGATAGAACTCGTCAGACACAGGTTGTGTACCTTTCCTGGTATCTAAATGGCAGTTGTTACAGGTTAGTGACCATCCCGAATGGCATGCTGTGCAGTCAAGTTTCTCTTCGTGCATCTCGTGCGCATCTATATCCGATGAATACTGCGTCACGGTCATGTCCTTGACCGTCTTTCCTGGGCTCGCGTGGCAGTCCTCACACTCCGTCGTCACTGCTTCAAGCTGACTTGTGTATACGTTTCCATCACCGTGCAGCTCTGCCACATTATGGCAGTCCGTGCACGTTAGCCCCATCGTATAATGAATGTCTGCGGCTGGTCCTTTTTTCGAATGTGCAGGCATATCCCCTATAAATGTCGCTGACTGCTTCTTAAAGTGGCATTGGTCACATGTATCTATCGTTATCTCTGCACCATGCCCTCCCTCATGGCACTTTTCGCAAGTGGTGGCATGGCAGTTAGAACAGTTCCACGTTGCATAATACTCATCCATGTCTATTCCGAACTCTTTTGCCGCAAATTTCTCATACTCGCCTTTCATTCCCGCGCCGGTGTAGTGCAGCGATGTCGAAAAATTCTCGGCAATTTCTGCATGACACCCCTCACAACCTCCGAAGTCTTCCGCCGCTGTTATCGCTATACCTGCCAGCGATAGCGATACCGATAGCACTGCGACTATCATCAAGGGCAATATCTTCTTCGCTTTCTTATCTGTTTTTGACATATCCCTTTTTCTCCTTAACAAACATTTAGCATTTAGAAGTTATAGTCTATAAAAGGCTTTCGATGCTTTGTATCAAAGCTAAATTAATAACTAAATACTAATACATTGTATTATACAAAAACAGGGGAGCAACATGATTCGCATTACGCAGCTTGTTCATGGAAAAGGAACCGTTAGCGAAGCACTAAAGCATAGAAAAAAGCCCCCGCATCAGGTCCCAAGCAGGTTACTGGCATTCGCCGAAACTCGCAGACCCGTGGTTTTCTGGAACGTCACGAACAAATGCAACTTGGCGTGTGCTCATTGTTACATTAATGCGGAACCCGGACTTGATGGTGGCGATGAGTTGTCATTGGAAGAGGCGAAAGCATTCATCGCCGACCTTGCAGAGATGAAAATCGCTTTACTCCTGTTCACCGGTGGCGAACCGTTAGTCAGAAAAGATTTCTGGGAACTCGCGGATTACGCCACGGAAAAAGGGCTGAAAACCGTACTGAGCACCAATGGCACGCTGATAACAAAAGAAGTCGCGGCAAAAATAAAGGCATGCGGGATCGAGTACGTTGGCGTGTCGCTGGACGGAGCGAAGGCGGAGACGCACGATGCCATCAGGAATCAGCCGGGGTGCTTTAAGAAGGCGGTGCAGGCATTGAAGAATTGTGCGGCGGTCGGACTTAAATCCGGCATCCGGGTTACCATTACGAGGGACAATTATCGTGAAATCGCGGACTTGATTGACCTTTCTCTCGATTTAAAAGTGCCGCGGTTTTGCGTTTACTGGCTCGTTCCGAGCGGAAGAGGGAAAGAAATATATGAGCGGCAATTAGCGCCACACGAAACTTCTCGTATCTTTGACCTGATGTACCAAAGAGCAAGGGACATGGACCCGGGAAAAATGGAATTCCTCACGGTTGATGCACCTCAAGACGGCATTTACCTGCTGAATAAACTACGAGAGGATGACCGCGAGGGCTATGAAAATGCAGTTAAACTGCTACAATTTACTGGTGATTCGTGCAGTGCCGGTGACCGCGTTGCGAACGTTGACCCTGTGGGAAACGTCTATCCCTGCCAATTCGCTCAGTTAGAAGAGTTTAAAGTCGGGAACGTTAGAGAGCGGAAATTCAGTGAACTCTGGAATGACCCTGAAAATCCTATCCTTACCGCTTTCCGGGAAAAGACGAAGTTCTTGAAAGGAAAATGTGCTTCCTGTGTTTACAAAGAGTTATGCGGTGGTGGATGCCGGATAAGGGCATACGCAGAATATGGCGATATATGGGCTGAAGACCCGCTATGCCCTTTCGTTGTGGACGCTGAGTAACTAACTGCAAAATGCAAAGTGCAAATTGAAAAATGCAAAATAAAATCAGTAAATTATGAACATGCTCAAAAAAATCCTTCTGATTCTCGCAAGACGAAATCGCCGGGATTATTGGTGCTATTCCTCAAGAACAAACTCGAAAGTGAGAATCATTATCGCGGTTATCATGAGGAGGAAAGCGGTTAGCAGTCGCAACTCCGGCACCACTTCTGATATACCGGAACCTGCTATGATTTCCCGGGTTGCCGACACCGAGGGCATAAGCACCGGCATACAAACGGGAATAAGAAGAAAAGAAAGGAGTAAGGTTTTACCTTCCGAGAACATCACGAGCCCGGAGACAAAAGAACCCGCGAACGAGAGACCCACTGCACCTAAGAGGCATACAAGCAAGAGAGCCGGAAATCTTCCGCCCAGCTCGAGGTTTAAAAAAATGATGGAAAAAGGAATTAAGACGCATTCCACGAAAAAAAGCAGCACTGTTCCATAAATAATCTTCCCCGCGAGGATTGCCAGTGGTGAGCAAGGCAGCGTTTTCAAACCGCCGAGTGTTCCCCGGTCCGCTTCGCGCGTAAACGAAGTGGTAAAAGCGAGGATACTTGCGAAGAATAGGATTGTCCAGAGCGCTGCGGCTGACACCTCTGGACCCACAGAGCCGCCACTCCACGCGAAACTGCAAATTAGAATGGAACCCACTGAGAAGGTAAGAATTGATAGAACTTCATAAGACCGCCGGAACTCTGTCCTCAGGTCTTTCTCCGCTATTCTCAAAGCTGCTTGCCAAAATAGGGAAATAGCGAATAGCCAAATATTTTTTGAGTTTTGCATTTTTTCTCTTCACGTCCTCCATTTTATCATCAGGTAATAAGAAGCAGAATAAGCGAAAAGCACTGCAAAAAATATGGAAATGACATCACCTATCGCATAAAAAGCGTCCAGTATCATAAAAAGCGGTGGAACGAGCAGGAACAAGACCAGTGCTATGCACGCCCATATCCACGTTGAAATCATATACCACGATTTGTAGCTCATCGTAATGGCTAACCACCACAGGGGAAATAACATGGTAATAATAAAATGAACGGAATTCAAAATGACATACATATACATCAGAAATATGAAAACAGCTACCGTTACCAAAGACAGGATGTCCAGTCTTATGGATGGAATTGTCCTGTTCAGATGGTAATTGCACCAGATGTGGTAGGTATAGGCATATAAGGCAAGACCGAGCCATAGAAGTCCCGCAAGCTCGGAATACCTAAATAGGGGTGGGAGTTCAGAATACAGTAATAGTAAGATAACGATAGTGGGTGCAGAAATCCACAACAACGCTTTCTTATCACGCCAAATGCCATGACTTGAGGTTATAATGCCCCACCAAATAAAATACAGCATGCCGGAGACGATATAGCCTATTCGATAACCCAGCGAGGAATACAACAAGAATACAAAGACTGCAAACGTAACAATTATCGGAACGTTTCCTATCCCTGCAGGTTCTTTAAAAATCACTTTCTCCGGAACTTCTCTTCGTTGGTAATTTTCTCTTACCGCTAACACATAGAGCCATAAGCTCCAGAAGCCGAAAATGAGAACAATTAGAGTAGCAAGAAGAATATTTATGAACATAGCGATGCTTCCTGTAACGATTCCTAAAACAGTGATAACACTAATATATCCTGTTAATTCAAGAAGTCTTTTATACCTTCCTTCTCTGCCTGAAGCCTTTAAGATGAGATGCAATATGCCCGCTATACCTGTCCATGCCAATATAGCAACGATAACTCCTTCCGTAACCTCTATTCCCAGAGAGTACGCTTCAAATTGCAAGAAACTGAATAGCCCTTCGATTAAACCGCTTATCGCAACAATAACAAAAGGAATGCCCAGCTTCTCTTCGGCACTCAATAAGTTTCTATACGTTTCCACGGGGGATATTACGATTCCACTGATGCTTTTCATGTGTTCCCTCATTTGTCATCACCTCGTCTCCTCTAAAAAGATATTTCTCCGACTATTTCACCCTTATCAAGCGAGATTCGTTTATCGCAAATTTTCTTCGTCCACTCTAACGAATGAGACGATATTAATAGCGTCTTTCCTTTTCCTTTCTGGCTTTTGAAGTAGTTTACGAGAAGGTCACAGGTTTTCGTGTCCAGCCCTGCGAAAGGTTCATCGAGCAAGACCAAATCAGGGTTATGAATTAACGCCCTCACGATGTCCGCCCTTTTTCTCAAACCATGCGACAGTTGCTTCACCTGAACGTTATACCACCGGTTCATGCCTAAAAAATCAATTGTATCGAGGAATCCCTCCTCCTTTATCGAGAACAGATTCGCATAGAATAGCAAATTCTCCCTCACGCTCAGCTCGTCATAAAGAAAACTCTCATGCGTTACTAATCCAATCCTTCTTCTTATTTCACCTCCGTTTTCGAATGCATCGTCACCAAATATCTTCACCGTTCCCGAAGATGGCGAGATATGCGTGGCGATT
>JADHYP010000103.1 GCA_016782355.1 Candidatus Syntropharchaeum sp.
AATCATAGACACATATATATTCCATATACCAATAGAGATAAAATTAACTGCGATAGCACCTAATAATAACCCCATAACACGTGTTACCACTAAAGAGCCACTAACGCCCAATATTCTATTGATTTTATCCGCAAATCTGAAGATGAGATAAGCCAGAGCAAAGGTTAATAATATGGCTAATATCGCCATTATTTTCAATTCCAGCGTTTGACCTGTTCTTATGACCACTATTACAGTTGTAATTGCACCCGGACCGGTTAATAATGGCATAGCAATGGGAAATACAGAAATATCTTCTCTTTTGGTAGCATCTTTTATCTCTTCTGCGGTTACACTTTCGCGTGAGACTTTTGCATGCAGCATGTCTAATGCGACTATAAAAAGTAATATACCTCCTGCAACTCTTAAGCAGTCCACGGTCACGCCAAAAAATCTCAATATCAACTCTCCTGATATAGCAAAAACAATTGCCAAAACACATGCTACCGTAACTGAGCGTTTCGCTATCTCTCTTCTTTCTGTTGCACTCATTCCTGCGGTTAACGAGATGAAAGTGATTAGCCCACCAACTGGATTTACGATAACAAATATTGATGCGAATGCGTAAATGAAGAATGCTATTGCTTCCATTGCCGATTCCTCCGATTCTTCCTCACTCTTACCTTTACAAACGTAGTTCTAACAATAGAAAATGGAAATTGAACCATTTGACGAAGTCCACCAGCGGTGGAGAAATTTCTTAACGGTCTTTTTACCTCCGAAATAAGTTCACGAGCGACAATTTTCTCTTTTACCTCTCCCTCCTCTTTTACCATAGCCAATCGGTGGATAGAATACAAACCTATTAAGAAAGCGAGGAAGAAGAAGAAATCCCACTGCTGGAAGTCCAACGTTGGAATAAGCAGTTCTCCTGTTGGACTTGTATATTTTAGCGTCCAGGCAAGTTCACGTCCAGCAAAGAAGTCGGCAAACTTACCACCTAAAACTGGTGCAATACCTGCTGCTAACGAATTAACAAGACTATTTGCGGCTAAATATGCGGTTGCCTGCCCCTTTGGTGCCAATTTAAGCCCGATGTTTCCCGAAGCCAGAGTTACCCCTGCCGTGGAAATGCCCATAAAGATGTGTATGGCTATTAGTAACGGAATAGTTAATATATACTTCTCAGGCAGGGTTGTAAAAGTCCATGCGAGGATGCACAGCATGAATAAAGGACCGCTGACGCCAAGCACCGATTTGTTACTGAAACGGTCTGAAAATCTACCCCAGAGTCGTAAAAATGCAAGACTTGTTAGTTGACTCAATACCAGGAGAGCAATAATAAACGACATGTCCATTTGTAATCGTTTAAGCATGTAAACGGTAAAAAAGGGAGCAGCTAAATTGACGGCAAAATTCCATGACCCCAAAAACGTGATGAGGTTTTTAAAGTTGGCATCCTTAAATGGCTGCAAGATTAGTTTTAAAATTTTTGGTTTTTCCTCTACGGGTGCCATACGAGGCTCTGGTATGGTGGATATGAAGTAAACGCCAAGCATACCCGCAAGGAATCCGAAGAAAAAAAGAATTGAATAGCCGTATAATTCATAATCAGGAAACAGCTTTTTCCAGTAGTCAATATAAAATCCAGCAGCAAGGCTAAGCGGGATACCCAATGCAGTTGCCAAGCTCATTCGTTTAGAGTAAAACGCACCCAATCGGTCTTGTGGTACGAGGTCATGCATCCAGGGGCTCCAACTGCTGTTTCCAACCGCACCGAACGTCGCATAGAGTAATAGTGCAATAATGAGAAAGCTTAACCCTGCTTCAATAGAGAACAAGAATGGGATTAAGGCAATTGCCAACCAGAATATTCTGCTCGATGCGGTTGCATACACAGTAATTGCCCGTCTAACCCGGTATTTCTCAATCAAATAAATCGAGGGAATCTGAATCAACTGCGCTAACGGAGGGATAGCAGCAAGAAGTCCAATCATCAGGTTAGAAGCCCCGAGCTTCAACGCAAAGGCGACCAGGAAGACACCTCCCGTCAGCGTTACCATCGTTTGCGTGGTTAAACCATCTTTGATAACACTTCTTAGACCTTTTTGGATTTCTTCTTCCGTTAAGGTATCTTTAACTGCGAATCTCATGTTATCGTCATTCCTCTCTGAATAGAGCCCTCAAGACCTCAATAGGACCGTACACCACATTTCTGTCGCCTTCTTGTATCATCTCTTTCGCTTTTGGGATAGGGATCCAATTTTTGCCTCGTTCGATGCCCAAAACCCGGAATCCCTTCTCTGTTAATTTACTTTCTGAAAGAGAAATGGATAGCTGATACCCTTCGCTGGTTACAAGGGAGGACGTAGCAGTTATGATGACAGTAACAATCCCTGCATTACCCAGTATCATGAGCCAACTGACAATCCTCCGCCTTTCGGGATGGTTCACGATGGATTCTGCTTCTTTTGTTGTAAATCCAGTTCCTGAGAAAGCTGATAGCGCCTGAAACACTGCCCTTTTCCTATCCATCCCGGTCATCATCAAGGCGATAGCGGCTGCTCTTACGATGAGAAAAGACACAAAGATCACGAGCAAAGTGGGCACGAGAAAATATAATCCATCCATGTTATCCACCTCCTATAACCATTTTTTCTTCCTGACATAAATTACCATTCCTATACCTACACTCGCCATTAAAAATAAAGCCGTAAAATATCCCCAACGCCACTCTAATTCAGGCATATATCTAAAGTTCATTCCGTAAACCCCTGCAAGGAAAGTCAAGGGAATAAAAATTGTTGCAATAATGGTAAGCACCTTCATAACCTCGTTCATCTTGTTGCTTATGCTGGAAAGGTAAACGTCAAGTATTCCCGAAAGCATATCCCTGAACGTCTCCACGGTATCAATGACCTGAATTGTGTGGTCATAGACATCTCTGAGGTAGATTCCCGTAGATTCTTTGATGAGTGAAGATTCTCCTCTCTCCAATTCACTGATAACCTCCCTGAGAGGCCATATAGATTTACGCAAGAATATCAGCTCTCTCCTTAACCCGTGTATCTCCTGAAGTGTTTGGGTTGAAGGATTTTCTACCAGTTCCTCATCCAGGAACTCTATCCTTTCCCCTATTTTTTCAAGAATCGCGAAATAATTATCTACGACAGAATCCACTAACGTGTATGCTAAATAATCCGCACCTTTTTTTCTTATACGTCCCTTATTCTTCCTGATTCTTTCC
Organism: Candidatus Syntropharchaeum sp.; assembly: GCA_016782355.1. Classification (GTDB taxonomy): domain Archaea; phylum Halobacteriota; class Syntropharchaeia; order Alkanophagales; family Methanospirareceae; genus WJOV01. Next base: position 3,227 of record JADHYP010000103.1, read on the forward strand.
CGGATGGGCTCAAAAACATCCCTTTCCTTCTCTCGAAATGAAATAACGAAATTTTGCCCAAGGATGATGCTTATTTGCTCTGCATCAATCTCATCATCTTCCTCGTTATAATTGAGCATTTTCAAAACGACATAGACATAATCCTCCAAGTCATCCATCTTAGGACGCTGCCCCGTGTTGAGAATGTCTTCCATTACAAGAGGGTGGATGCCAAAATGATTGCCTATTTTTTCCATGATGTCCACCTGATGGATGCCAGCCATGTTTATCCAGGTAACGGTCGGCGTGTCTTTGTATGGAAAACACTCTTCAATGGATTTTAATTCCTTCTCCTCATATCGCTCGCTATCATAATCGAAAACGGTAATTATAACCTTTTCAACCTTCTTTTCTCCTACATAAGCGAGAGTCCCCGGAGGGAGACCGCCCTTCTCTGACCTCTTTTTAAAGTGTTTTGGCATCATTTACTACTCACACGTTATTCCTTTTCTAACCTTTAATTTATGAAGATGGACATATAAAGGTCAATCGAGCTCAATGGATGCAATCTCTTCTCCCTTTTTACACGCATATATGAACTCTCCAAGGGGTGATACAACTATACTTTTCCCAAGATACATATAAGTTCATCATGAACGCCGCCAAAAAATTCCTATGCGTTGAGAAATCATCAAAAAAACTGTTCAATGTGGAAGTCAAAAATCTTTTCTACTTTTATTCTGCTACTTGCTTCTCCTACCATCTTCAACATATCCTCACGTGTCATCAATCGGTAAGGAAAACTCGCTTCCACGCTTCCGGGTAAATAAGACATCCTGTAATCCATCCATTCCTCTCCCCACAAACTCTGCCATTCATAAGAGTATGCACCAACCAATCACAGAGCACGAAGCAACCATCGCTATAATCAGCTATATCTCCTAAAAGAAGAATATTCTGCTCGTCGTCTAGATGTGATAGCGTCGCGTATGATGTGAAATAAAAGTCATAATCATCCTTAAAAGGCAGTCCGCTACTGAAATCCGCTACTTCAAACGACATATTTGTCTTATCCTTATAAATCACCCTCGCTTCTTCGATGAAGTTCTCGTTTATGTCGAAGCCTTTGTATTCCATGTTTTCAGAAATTTTCGCAAGCAACTCATAGCCATCTCCATACCCGCATCCCATCTCAAGAACTTTTATCCTTTTCTCTCCCCTATTTCCAAGCTTTTTCATGTATGGTCTTACAAAGATTCTTATTATCTCATCTTCCCAAAAAGTGCGCACATTATCGTATTTTCCGATGAGACCAGTTCTTCTTTTATAGTAACCGCTGCTTATAGCTTCGTCATAAGCTCTTTTACTTTTAACATCCATTTCGTGAGTTTTTTCCAATCTTTCATGCATCTTTGCCATTTTTGTCACTCTCAAGGCATTGATTGACCTTTGTTATCTCATGCATATATGCCCGCATCTCTGGCGTTCCATAATCCTCATCCAAATATCGATAGTTCGATCCCTTATCCGCGATTTTGACTGCATCTGCCTTTTTCCCTTCAAAGTATTCCTCTGCAACCTTTTTTATCAGACTATGCACACCCGACCCAGACTGCGCCATATCCTTTCCCCGATATGCCGTGTAGTGCGGCACACCAAGCATTGCTGCAACTCTTCTGTGAACCCATTTCCTGATTGAATCCTCACCATCCTTTATCTTAAGTCTTGGAGAAATCCTCATTGCACATTCTACAACATTTCTATCCAGATATGGAACGCGTAACTCAACGGAATGAGCCATTGTAACTTTGTCTTCCCTTTCAAGCGTATCGTCATAGGCTAAGTCAATGTCTTCCCATAACTTGTCGTGAAGTTTCAAGAACCCATCATCACTTACAACATCTTTATACCACCAGTA
>JADHYP010000104.1 GCA_016782355.1 Candidatus Syntropharchaeum sp.
ACCGTAAATCCATTTCGTTCTATCAGGTTCGTGACGGATGCTTCTGCCTTTCTCAACTGTGGAAATAATATGTCTTCTACCACGTCAGGCGCTTCAAACAGCACCATTACGAATTCTGTTCCTCTTTCTTCCACGCACTTCACAAATTCAGCCCTGCTCATCTCTTTCTTCTTCTCCATAGCGAAGAAACTCGCATCAGGACACGCCAAAAAATCCCTCGCCGCATCTATTAACCTGCAAAAAGAATCCGGAGATACCGCAGCCGCTACATTCCTGTTCGGGTCAACGGGGTCTATTACAATCAGTGCGTCTTCCCCTTTGTATTTGCCTCCACCTTCGATTTCTATTCTTTCGCCATATTGCCACTTCGATGCGTTTCTCAATAGCGCCGCAAACGAAGAATACCTCAGAACGAGGAGTTCGCAGAGATAACCGGAGAATCCTTTCCTCCTTTGCTCGGAGCCGTAAATTCCCGCGGATTTCAAGAATTGCTTTAACAGTAGCACTTCTTCTTCCAGCCCCGGTATTCTCTTCGTAACGTATTCATTATGAAAAGGAGTCCTGTCAACTGCGGATTTCAACAGAGATGCGTCTTTTACCGAAAAACAGGGCACCAGGTCCGCTTCGTGCTCCGTTCTTCCTTCTGCATCGTAAAAGTAAGCGTGAATATAAGGATGCGAGGCATATCTTTCCTCATACCTATCGGAAACGCTTTTCGCGAGAGCAAGCCCCTTCTCTTTTAAATCCTCTTCTGACATCTCCGCTGGAAACATGATGAATATGTCTATGTCCGCTTCGCCACTTATCCATGTATTTCGCGCGGTTGACCCTACGGAGATTGCGTGGGCTTCTATGCCCATCTCTAATGCCTTTTTGTTTATCTTCGCGATTATAATGCCTATCACTGCTTTTACTTGCCTCTTCTCTTCCTCATCTGGTCTTATTCTCGCTATGACCTCTCTACATATCCTTTTTATCTCTTCGTTCTCTTTCATCATTGCACGGGGAAATCAACCGAGAGCAGCGATGCTCATTTTTCATCACCCTTACCCATTGATTTCATCTCTTCTAAGATTTCATCTAAACCCTTTTTGTTGAAAATCTTTTTTCGCATTTCCGTATAGTCCCCATACCCTTTTTCATACTGAATGATGAATTCTGTCGCACCGGAAATCCCTAAGTTTTCAACCAGAATTTCCCAACCCTTGTGTCTAATTTCGCTTAATCCCGGTTTGAGCCGTTTTTTTTCCATTTTAAAGGACGATTATATACACAGTTATCAAGGTAAACCCTTTTAGATTTCCCCACCTTCTGTTTGTCAATTGCCAATTGTTAATTCTCACCTCCATATAAAAAAATCCCTTCTCCTTCTGCTCTCATACAAGGGCTCCGTGTGAGCGAGATAATAAGTATATTTTACATTTTACATTTTACATTTTGCATTTAAAACGCCTCTTCCCTCTCCTTCTCCAACACCGCGATTATTTCCTCATAAACCGCTTTTAACTCCTCTTTCCTGACCTTTCCCAGAAGCTTCTTTATCACCAACTCCGGTGTGCTCGACCCGATATGATTGAACATCGGCTGCCTATCAACGATAATGTTTCCGGCGGCATCCAATCCCTCCGACTCTATACCATCCACTCTCACCTTTGCCATACTTATATGCGGCAATATCTCATGAATCAAATGCGTTATCACCACAGCCCGCGTATCTTTCGGCAGATTATTTAATATGGACGCCATTATCCGTCCCATGGCTCCGGGTTCGGTAAGCGCCTCCAATTCGTCTATTAGAACCACCTTCGCTCCCTCTCGCATGAATATCCGGCTCAATGCCCGCATCGAATATTCAAAAGACCCGGTCTTCTTTATCATCTTCCTCCGGTATAAATACAAAGGCGTTAGCGGTATTTCCGCTCTCTCCGCAGGCACCGGCAGACCAAGCGCCGTGAGAATAACCGAACTTGCAAGCATAACCAACAAACACGTTTTACCTCCGCTATTCGCACCCGTAAGGATGGCTACCGGATGCGACGTAGCGCCAAAAATACCTGCATTCGCTTTCCCTATGGAATAAGAAACCGGCAGCACCTTCGCACCACCTCTTAGCTCTTCGTCAAGTAAAAACATGTTCCTGCCCGTAACCACGCCTAACCCCTCTTCGCTTATTTCCGGTATATTCAACCCGAAGTCACGGCTGAATTGCATCACCGCCAGCATAAAATCGAAATAGAAAAGCATTTTAATGGCGTTGCCCACCTCTCCGCTATGCCGCTCCAGTTGCTTTGCATAATCCCTTAACTTATAATACCGCCTCTCGCTCATTTTCCTGCTATACCGCAACCGCAACCGCTCCGTCTTTTCTCTCGCAAATTCAAACGGCAGTCCACGCTCCAGGTTCTCATACGCACTTCCCCACAAAACATTCTTATCTTCTCCGGTAAGCATCCACTCATCCGCCATGTTCACCAGAACCTCTTCTAAGTATCCTTTGAACGCATCCACACCCCCTCCGCTTCTCATAATCCTGTTCGCTTCCTTGTTTAACTCCTCCTCACGCCTGTAAATCGCATCATCGAAGTTGCTTTCACCCTTGCTCCTCGCCCCCTCTATTTTTTCTATAACCGCCAAAACCTCTTCTAAATCCACTACCGATATATCTTTAAACAAATACGAATCCTTAAGTGCTTCAAATTCGTTTAAGAGACTTACCATCGCTTCTATCGCATTCTTCTTTGCCATGAACGAATTAACGACAAACTCTGGATAAATCTCGCACGGCTCCGGCAAATCGTCAATAAATATGTTTATAATCCCCGGTTCATCAAAATCCTCTTCTCCTTCGCCGATTAACAGAACAGTATTTTCCTTTTGCAAAAGCTCTTTTGCTTTATCCGCGGAATCAACGAATTCCACGTGCACAAAATCACCATAAATTTCTTTTACCTCCTCTTCTATTCCTCTTCTACGAACAGCGATAAGAGGCGATTCACCAAACTTCAGTTTCTCTATCTCCGCTTTGGAAATTATATCCCGCATTCTCGCTATTTTCGCATCCCCCATCACTTCCTTCAATTTCTCGCTCTCTTTCACACCCTTAAACCTCTTTTGCAGTTCCTCCATGTCGAGCGAAGGAGTAAGTGTAAGAACCATGTCCCGCCCATTTTTCGTTGTCGCGTAAGAGGAAAATATTCCCAAAATCTCTTTCTCTAATTCTCTTGTTTCTTTAGTGCAGAAGACCTCCCTCACTTTATAGCCCGCTAAATCCTCGTTTGTTCTTATCACTACCTTCTCTGCTTCCTTTCTTGTTATTCCGAGAATTGAAGATAAGGTGTCGAGGTCCGGAAACTCAACTGCATCCTTCAAATAGGGTTTCATGAACCGCGGGATATGAGATATAAAAGACATGTTCCTGTTACCTAAGACTAAATCGCTTTAAGAAGTTTCTGGAGTTTTGGATTTGGTAGTATTTTAGTATATTCCCCGCTTCCTTTCCCTCATTTTATACCAAAATACAAATGCCACAATCGCAATCACTACTACTGCAACGAGAATAGTATTCCTTGAATACTTCGTAAACCCAATTGTAGCTCTCGCTTTTTCTTCTGCTACCTTAGCGGAAGCCGATGCCTTCTTTGCTTCTTCCAAAGCATCTCCCGGTTTACCCGCATTATAACGCTCCTGAGAATTATTCAGATGCACATTAGCCAGGGCAAGATTCGTCTTTGCTTCCTCTACATCTATTCCTGCTTTTGTTGCATTTGCAATTGTCCTATTCGCTTTTTCTATCTCTTCTTTAGCAATATACCGCGCGTTAAGGGCATCATTTATTATCTCCGATGACACATCCCCTTTTATAGCTACCACCATATATTTACCCTCTGTCGTCTCCTGCGTTATGTTTAACAGAATGAAGGTCTCTTGCTTCCTCACTTCCGGCGCCGTCCCTGACCAACTTACCATAACTTCTTTCTCGACTTTTTTATGCTCCACAGAGTAAGAACCGTCACTTTTGAGCGCTTCCTTCTCGCCATCCATGCTTATATGCCCCCCGGATTTCTCCAATTCCGAATAGAAAGAGAGAGTTGATTTCTCTATTTCTCTGCTGAAGTTAGTTAAGACGACTTTTATGGATACTTCACTACCGTTTTTTACCATCTCTGTTTCATATACATGATCATATTTTGGATCCAGTATTTCCACGTTCACAAAAGGGGATTTCTGTAACGAAGTTGATTCTTCCGCACCGCATACACTCATGCTTACTAAAAAAAACGCACTCACAACAATTAAAATCAGTATCTGACGGTGGCTAATCTTCAAATTTTTCATTTTTATTCCTCAGAACAAAGGCTTTATAGTCTCGTTTGTATCCATCAACTCCTTATATTCTTTCTCTTTCTCGCCTGATACTTCTTTTATTTTCTCCTGTGCTTCCGCACCTATTTCTTGTAACTCTTTTATCCTTGGAACATCCGATACGCCTGAAAACAGAACAACCGTCGCTACATGCTGCCCCTTTACGAGTGGAAAATCACCGCCCCTTACTTCCGTTCCTCTTATCATCTCCTCGATTCGCACCTTTGACTTCTCTATACCCTTTCTACTTAACTCCTTAGGTGGTCCCGCTGCGATTATCAATGCTCTTTCCGCAGTTGAGACCTCGCATGGAATCGTTAATCTACCCGCTACTGCTCTCCTTACCAGCGACGTAATCCTTGTAACGGAATCCATCCTCTCCAGCGTCCCTTTCTTACCAAAGAACCTCTTTAAAAATCCCTCGCTCTCTATTTCTTCCGCAGCATAGCCAATCGTTGATATTCCACCTCCTTTAAGCGTGTTAATCACCTCTGCCGCATCTACCACCATCTGCCCCACTTCATCCGCTTCTCCCGCTCCAAACAAAATCCCGAACCTTCTCACTATCTCATCATTTATATCCGCAAACGCCTCCTTTACACTCTCTCCACCCTTTTTCCACGCATCGTTATCGAAAAGGAAAAGATTATCCACTTCGTTCACGAACGACATCAGGCTCCTTGCGGCATTTAAAGAATATAAGCTCCCTTCGTCCTTCGAGGGTAAAATCCCCAGTCCATAAACCGGCTCCTCGTAT
>JADHYP010000001.1 GCA_016782355.1 Candidatus Syntropharchaeum sp.
GGAACAGGCGGACACACCGAATACGTTAAATTCTGGAATGAATCTGAAATATTAGCAGAAGGGAACTGGAAAGGTTATAAAGGAGATTGGCACAATATCACCTTCAGCAAACCTTTTATTCTATTAGCTGATGGAACTTACAACTACACCATCAGAACAGGCTCCTATCCACAAATTCATCATAATAAAACGTTAACAGTGTCAGATGGAGAAATTACCTGCTCAGAGTTCATAGATGCAAATGGAAGAAGATATGATAACTGGATTCCCGCGGTTATGTTTGAATAGGTGAAAATGATAGAAATAAAAGGTGTAACAACAGGATTTCTCTACGGCTCATCCTTGGTACGGGATTCTACCAATGGGAGTTATATCAATACGAGATAACAAGGTGGACTTATCAAATTAGTAAAGAAAGGATCGATCTTGAGGTCTCTTTATATTTTGAGTTGCTGAATACACATATACTTATTACGGGAGAACTTCAATGTCCTTCTTATCAAAAACTTTCGGTTCTGATTCTGTCCTTTCATAAAAAAATGCACATATTTTAGCGTGTTCATGGATTTCTATCGTTGGTTTAACTTTTAATTTGAATGTCTCTTCTCCACTCCCAGAGACTATTTTACTCACTTCACTTTCTGCTAATTGTGTATGGTCTGTTTCTGACTCCTGTAAACTAACTTTCAGTTCCAAATCAACAGGAACATTATTCCAACTGACTTTTACATTTAATTCTTCTCCTCCGTGAACTGGAGAGGGAGAACAATTAATGATACTAACTTCATTTGTTTTTTTGATTTTGTAGACCCTATAAATATATAAAGCCGCTAATGTACAACAAATACCCATAATAAAAATAAAAATATTCAAAAACGGATTATCTTTTTGCGTATGTGGTTTTTCTGTTGTTTCATCTGATGTTATCCCTATTTCACTTATTGGGTTATCACTTATTATTTTTACTATTAAATAAAATATAATTTCTGTTCCATCTATAATACGAGGAGCTATTACGATATAAGATGAATTTGTTGTTTCGTTTGATATCTAAAATTGTTCGAGACTTTTGTACATTACATTAACACGTTCTCCTTCTGTCTCGATAATTATTCTAACATTACTAGCTTTTGCATGACCTTCATTCCTTATGATAATAGGAACGATTTGAGATTGATCAGGGAGTGGGTAAGTATTTAATATTTCGTAAGTTAAAATTGGTTTGTCATATACTATTTCATAATAAGTGCCAGCAATAGTTACCAGACTCCCAATTATAACAACTATAATACCTATCTTTTGGATCGAATTTTTCATTCCTTCACTCCCCATTGAGCTACACCTTATTATTCTACACATTAGAATCTGGAACTATTATGATGCATTTATCCTGGTAGTTAAAAACTATTTTCGCCTAACTTGAACAATTTCCGACTTAACAACATAATCAGGAAGCGAATACCACTGCTGACCTTGTTCTAATTTCAGTGTTGTTACTATGGCACAAACTTTAAAGTAATCTCCTATATCTTCAGGATATTCACTTGGATCTCTTCCAAAATAACAAGACGCTTCCCAATTTCCATCAGGATGAAGAATGACTGGCGGTTGAACCCACCATGGTCCATTAGACTCAAGAGGATAAATAAGCACATAAACATTCAATTCTGAACCATACACTCCTGTTGAAGAGCCTTCAACGTTATATCTCCACGAAACTTCATCTCCCTCAGTGGGAGATGTAATTGTGATAGTTGTGATAGACGGAAGAACTTTAATGTCCTCCTTATCAAAAACATTTTTCCATTCTGTTCCTTCATAAAGACATGCACATACCTTAGCTTGTTCATGGATTTCTGTTGTCAATTTAACTATTAATTTGAATGTCTCTTCTCCACTACCGGAGACTATTTTACTCGCATCACTTTCTGCTAATCGTGTATAGTCTGTTTCTGATTTCTCTAAACTAACAACCAGTTTCCAACCAGCAGGAATATTATTCCAGCTTACTTTTACATTTAATTCCTCTCCTCCGTGAAGCGAAGAAGGATAATCGAGGATACTAATTGTTGGAAGTGTGGGTGGTAGTGTAGGTGTTGCTACTGGGATGGAGTGGGAGACGGTGTTGGGGTAGGCGTTATTGTAGGCGTAGGTGACGGAAATGGCGTAACAGGTGATGTTGGTGTAGGGGCTATAGTTGGTGTAGGTGTTGGCGTAATAGTCATCGGATTAACGGTTAAAATATAGTTGCAACTATGCTCTTTTCCATCAGCTCCTGTCCCTTTGATTATTATTGTATATACGCCTACCGGAGCGCTTGGATCCACATTTATCATTACATTTGAGGTGTACGAGGGTGTTGGCCCACCAATCGGGGGAACAAAGGTAACTACTACACCAGAAGGTTGTTCGCCAGCGCTGAGGCTAACTGTATGGGCATATCCATGAATACCCATAACGGTAACCGTCGTCTGTATTACGCCGCCCTGTTGAACTTCTCCTTTCATAGGGTTAATGGAGATGCTGAAATCCGGCGGAGGCGGAGGAGCTAACCAATGCGCCACAAAAGGTGCTAATATAGCTCCTATTAAGGCTATTATGGCTGCTATAATAGGAACCATGATGTAAGGATTTCTGTACCATGGACTATTTCCATTAGACATTTTTATCAAATTATATAAGCTTCAGCATTTAAATAAGTTATGGATTTACATTATTGACATTAAGAAAAGTAGGAGAAAGATGAGAAAATGAGAAGAAGGCTAATTCAAACATTCGTAATCGCCCTGTTTTTCCTCTGCGTCTCTTCCTTTATAGTCAGCACACTGGCGCAGAGTGACAAAAATAGCACAGAGGCAATAACACTAACTGAGAGCAAATATGTAGGAGTTTGCTATGGTCCATTCCGGGATAATGAAGCCCCAGGATACTATCCGACTCTTGAAGAGAGGCGAGAGGACATCAATTTCATCAGCAAACTAGCAAGCTCAATAAGAGCGTATGGAATGGCCGGGACTCTCAGCGAAATTCCTAAACTTTGCCAGGAAGCAGTAATAGATTGCTATCCCGGAGCTTGGATTTCAAAGCAAAAGGAATATAACGAGAGAGAAATTCAGAGCTTAATTCAAGTTGCAAATCAAAATCTTAGCTGTGTAAAGGGGCTTATAGTTGGTAATGAAGTCCTTTTGAGAGAAGATATATCCGAAAATGAGCTGATCGAGTACATCAGGAGAGTTAAGGACAATACAACTATCCCTGTAAGCACAGCAGAAATTTGGGGTACATGGTTAGAGCATCCACAACTTGCCGAGAATGTGGATTTCATTATAGTCCACATTCATCCTTACTGGGAAGGCTATCCTTATGGGGAAGGTCATCCTTACCAGAAAAGGATTCCTGTTAACGAGGCTGCTGAGCATGTCGTGGAGAAGTGGATGGAGGTAAAGGCGAAGTATGCTAATAAAACGGTCATCGTCGGGGAAACTGGGTGGCCGACTCAAGGAGATAAGATAGGCGAAGCAGTCCCAAGCGAGGAGAATCAAAGGATATTCTTGTCTGATTTTCTCCAGTTGGCAGAAGAAAATAACATTCCGTATTTTTACTTTGATGTTTTTGATGAGAAATGTAAGAAGTGTTCTGAGGAAGCAAAAGAAGTTGAGGCTCATTGGGGGCTTTACTACTCTAATGGGTCGCTGAAGCCTTTGCTGAAGGATCTCGTCCCGGAGGAAGCTCGTGAAGGTTTTTATAGGCTACCGAGAGAACGCAAAGTACCCCTACCTTGGTTTATATATAAGGCTGTATGGTCTCCGGAAAATCATTTCATTCCCTCTGGCTGGATGGGAGACTTAGAAGATTGGGCTGGCGATCCAAAAGAAGTTTTTGACGACGCTTGCACGGATACTCCATACTCCGGGGATACATGCGTAAGGATCACATACTCGCCAGGATCTAAGGGATGGAGCGGCATCTACTGGCAATTTCCTGAGAATAACTGGGGAAAATGCCTTGGGTATGACATTTCCAGTGCAACAAAGCTCACTTTCTTGGCAAGGGGAGAGAATGGAAGTGAGAAGGCAGAATTTAAGACCGGTGGCATCAGTAGCCCCGGGAAGCCCTTCCACGACTCCTTCGGACCTGTATCAACAGACGTTATCGAATTGACGAAGGAATGGAAGGAATATACCATTAACTTAAGTGAGCAAAATCTGAGCATGGTTATAGGAGGATTTTGCTGGGTCACTGATCGATATCAAAATCCTGAAGGATGCACGATTTATCTCGACGAAATATCCTTTATCGGTCTCTCAGTTAACTTCGACACAAGGTTGCCTAAAAATCCTTATCCAAGCATCTTCGGCACACACAACGGAACAATTAAACCAAACCAAACAATTACTGTGTCCAAGCATTACACATATCCATGCACAGGAACAGGCGGGCATACCGAATATATGAAAATATGGAATAGTTCTGATTGGAATGTAACTGCGATATGGGAAGGATATAGCGGAGATTGGCACAATATCTCATTTGATAATTCTTTCACACTTGAAGAAGGAGAAACTTACTACTACACCATTCGCACTGGCTCTTATCCGCAAATTCACCATACCGATAATCTCTCGACATCCGCGGGATTCATAACCTGCTCAGAGTTCATGGATGCGAACGGAAAGAGATATGACAACTGGATACCCGCCATCAAGCTCTTTTAAATGGCACTGTCTAAAAATCTAGTGATTTATCACCGCGGAGAGCACAGAGTACGCAGAGTTTTAAGACGGTTTCAATCCTTGCTGATTTTTCTGATGCCTCTGCGTTCTCCGCGTGCTCTGCGGTAAAATTTAGGGATATAGTGATTTCACTAGAAAATTCGACAGTGCCTTCCTACCTTCTCTTAAACCTCTTCTCTATTTCTTTCTTGCTCAACCGAATCATTGTAGGTCTTCCATGCGGGCATGTATAAGGTATCTTCACGTTCCTCAATCCATCCACTATATCCCGCATACCTTCATAAGAAATCTTCTCTCCAGCCTTTATACTCGCTTTGCAAGCTGCGGTGCTGAACAAAACCTTTATCCGCTCCTCTTTTTTTCCGCTTTCCTCTACCAAACGCTCTATCACCTCTATCACCTCCTCTTCGCCCATCATACCGTGAAAAACTACTGGTATCGCCCGTATAATATAACCGTCCTCGCCAAATCGCTCTATATCAAATCCCATATCTCTAAGTGCATCCTCATTTTCACGGAGCAAATAGAGTTGATGCGGGCTGAGTTCCGGCACGTAGGGTCTTAAAAGTGCTTGCTTGTCTATTCGCCGCCCATATTTCTCGATTAACTTCTCGAAGTTTATTCGTTCAGCCGCGGCATGCTGGTCTATCATGATTACGTCGTCCGCTTCACTCTGTGCTATGATATAGCTATCGAGGACCTGATATAAAGGGGCTGCCCGTATGTCTAAACCACCACCCTCTCCCTTTTCGCCGGTCACCGCTAAATCCATATCTGCGTGAAAGAAAGTTTGTACTGCCGTTATCGGTGCCTTTTTCTCCTCGCTTGTGAGTCCGAAGAAATCAACGGCTTCAACTCCGGCATTAACCCCCACCCATGCTTCCGTGCCTTTTTCTTTCTCAACGACCTCGGGAATCAAATCCGCATGTCGTAACGTCGTGGAAACCGACTCGACTATGGCGTGAAAAACTTCATCCCGGTGGTAAAAACTTATTTCATGCTTCTTCGGATGTATATTCACATTTATTTCGTCTGGCTCGATGTGTAGAGAAACGACGGCGAAAGGATATGCGTGCTTTGGTAACAAAGACATATAACCTCTCTTTATCGCCCTGTCCATGAGCTCGTTCCTTACAAACCGCCGGTTTACATACGTGAATAGGTGCTTTTTTGTGCCGTAAGCAGCCGCGGGTCTGGAGATATAGCCGCATACACGGACGTCAATAAGAGGAGAAGAAGCAGGCGAATCCGGCTCCTTCAGTTCGATGAGCTCTTTAGCAACGCTACTCCCATAAGCATTAACGACGGCATCTAACATTTTTCCATTGCCTAAAGTACTTATTATGGGCTTTTCGTCATGAAAGAGTTCAAATTTTATCTCCGGATAGATAACGGCATAATTTATGAATACACCCATTATATGCCTCAGTTCGGTGGATTGCGATTTTATGGTGCCGATTCTTGCAGGGAGGTTGTAAAACAAGCTTTTGACTTCTATGGTGGTGCCACCCGCTCTGGTTATCCGCTTTCTTTCTTTTATCACACCGCCCTCTACGCTTAGATAAGTGCCGAAATCTTCGCTCCCGTGCCTTGTGCTTAGCCCTATCCTCGACACTGCTGCTATGCTTGGCAATGCCTCACCACGGAATCCAAGCGTTTGTAAAGCTGCAAAATCTTCCATGCTCGTTATTTTACTCGTTGCATGCTTCTCAAACGCAACTTTTACGTCTTCCTCGCTTATTCCACGTCCATCGTCCGTTACCCTGATATAATCCCTTCCGCCATCACCCACTTCCACAACCACGTGTCTGCTCCCTGCGTCTATGGAATTCTCTATCAACTCCTTAACCACCGATGCAGGTCTGTCAACGACCTCACCAGCGGCGATTTTACCTATCGTCAGCTCCTCTAAAACGAATATGCTCCTCATAAACTTTTTGCTTCACAAAAAACTTTTTAGTTGTACATAAAGTATAACTTTCCTCTATTTAAGACGCGGATTTACACTGATTTACACTGATTTTTTCTTTTGGTAGCCAAGCTATTTTTAACAGCATTAATCTTTTCATCTGTGTTAATCTGCGTTAATCTGTGTCTATAATTTATTTAAAAAAGTTTTATTTTTAAAGAGAGGTTTATTCATGTTTAGAATTCCAAAGACACATCCCAGATACGAGTCGTTAATAAAACGTGAAAAGCTCGTAGCGGGCATGGAAGCCGGGATAACAAGCAAACAAGGGTTGATAGCGCATGGGAGGGGCGAAGCTTTTGATTATTTGATTGGTGAAAGGACTTTAAAGGCTGCGAGAAGAGCGACGGAAGCTGCTGCTGTTTTGTTACTCACTGCGAAGAAGCCGGTGATTTCCGTGAATGGAAACGTTGCAGCGTTAGCGGTAAAAGAGGTAATAGAGTTGAGCGAATTGATAAACGCACCTTTAGAGGTGAACGTCTTTTACAGGACGGAAGAGCGGGCGAGGCGAATAAAAGCGTTGTTAGAGAAGCAGGGCGCGGAGAAAGTGCTTGGTGATAAAGCGGATGCGAGAATACCGGGGATAGAGCATGCACGTGCGAAGGTGGACCGCGAAGGGATTTACAGTGCTGACGTGGTTCTTGCACCTTTAGAAGATGGGGATAGATGTGAAGCACTCGTAAAAATGGGGAAGAAGGTGATAACAATTGATTTGAATCCTTTATCGAGAACGTCCAGGCACGCGACGGTGAGCATCGTGGATGATATAGAAAGAGCGATGAAGAACCTTATTTCGGTGGTTGAAGATAAAAAGAAGAAGAAAGGCGAGGGAAAAGCGAATTTATTGGACGATTACGATAATAAGGAGAATTTAAAAGAGGTTATTAAAGAGATAGTGGAGAGGTTAAAGGGCGTGGAATTATAGTCATTCCGAAAAGTTTAAAGTTTATTACGAATATATATTCATACTAAAATGCCAGGGCGAAGACGGTGCAGGTGCGTAGGCGTTCAACCAAATTTCCTTTACTTCGAGCCGGGCTTCGAGCTTCGGCGAAAAGAGAGAACGTCTAACTCGGACGTGGTTGAAAGAATATTGAAAGTAGAGGAATTGGAAAGCGTAAGGCTGAAAGACTATCTGCGGATGAGCCAGGAAGAAGCAGCGAAAAGGATGGGCGTTTCGCAACCTACTTTCCATCGAATAATAAGCGAAGCGCATCGGAAAATAGCGGAAGCTCTTGTGGAAGGAAAAGCTATAAGGATAGAAGGCGGTAACTATGTAATAGTGAAGGCTAAAGACGAGTCACCTATGCATTCACCGGAAATGCCACCCGGGTGTAAGGGAGGAAGGCATGGACGTGGAAGAGGTCCTTTGGTTTCGTCTTAGTTTAGTTTATGGTTTAAGACCGGGTTAGGAGTGATAAATAGAATATGAATGCAGGAAAAGAGGAAGAAGAGACAGTAGAAACGAGGATGGCAAAGGTAAAGCACAGAATAATGGTGATGAGTGGAAAAGGAGGCGTGGGGAAAACAACGGTAGCCGCGAATCTTGCTTTTGCGCTCGGTATGAGCGGTTTGGACGTGGGATTGATGGATGCCGATATACACGGACCGAACGTGCCGATGATATTGGGGATAGAGGACAAACGACCGGAGGTAAAAGAAGGGGGAATATTTCCTGTTTTAGTCACGCCAAGGCTGAAAGCGATTTCCATCGGTTTTTTGCTTCCGAACAGGGACTCTTCGGTTATCTGGCGAGGACCGATGAAGATGAATGCGATAAGACAATTCATTTCAGACGTAGAGTGGGGCGAGCTGGACTATATGGTTGTTGACCTCCCGCCAGGGACGGGAGACGAGCCGCTAAGTGTTGTGCAGTTGATGAAAAAAGTAGATGGTGCGATAATCGTTACGACGCCACAGGATTTAGCATTACTTGATTCGAGAAAGGCAGTGAACTTCTCAAGGGTGCTGAAAGTGCCGGTCATCGGGATAATAGAGAACATGAGTGGATTTGTGTGCGCTCATTGCGGGAAAGAGACAAACATATTCAAGTACGGCGGCGGTGAGAAAGCGGCGATAGAATTGGGCGTGCCTTTCCTCGGAAGAGTGCCGTTAGATCCGGAGATGGTAGAAGCGGCGGATAGCGGAACGCCATTTGTCATGCAAAAGGAATCGAAAGTGAGAGAATCGTTTGAGCAAATAGTCGAAAATGTGAGAGCATTTGTGGAAAGAAGGGAAGGAAATGAGTTAAGTAGAAACGGAGGTGAATAAGATGGGAAAATGCGAACTCTGCGGAAAAGAAGGGAGTAGATTGGAAGCGGACCACAAGGAGCTTGGGCGCATTATGGTTTGTCAGGAGTGCTGGTCAAACTTATACGACGGAAACCGTATGACATGCAGTATCGGCGCTTCTGGTGGCAGTTGCCCCTGCTGCAGGTAAGGTGGTAGGGTAGAAGAATATAAATCCGCTCGCTCTTTCTCTCTCCCTTTTTTAAAAAAAGAAATTACTTGTTTACCGCTGAGTCCGCAGAGAACGCGGAGAGTAAGAAAAATCCAGTTCTCTCATCTCAGCGCTCTCCGTAATCTCGGTAAACAAATACAATTAGTTACGGTTTGCATAAATTTATCCAATCAACCCCCTCAAAGTCTGGGTCATTCGAGGCGAGATTCACCAAATTGTTTCCCGTCATAACAGCCAAATGTAGAGCATCGTTAGATAATAAACCGAACTCCTTGGAAAATTCGACTCCTTCCAGAATCTCGGAGAGGAAAATATTCGCATCTATGAAAACGCTATCCCCGTGAGGTATGTCACTCAGTCTCATAAAGGTTCAAACTCCGGCGATTCTATAATTTTTTTTGACGTTTCCTTATCCAATTTGACAAGCCCTCGCAAGCTTTTTATTGGGTCTTTGCTCGGTTCTATCAACACTTTTTTATCCGCAATGGTCAGTTCTACACTTTCGCCTGTTTTCACGCCCAGAATATCCAAAAAACCTTTTGGTATCCTTATCTCCCCATACGGCTTTATTTTCTCGATTACTTTTTCCATTTTCCTTTCACCTTCCCATATTTAACCGAACATGGCTCGCCAATACGAGCAAGCTAACCGTAAAAGAACGAAAGTTGAAAGTTCCGGGACTACACCTTCCGGCATTTCTTCTTCGCTTTGATTCTCTCCACTTTATCTTCATCTTTATCCAAAATGATATTTTTGCTTAAAAACTTTTCAGTATATTTTTTACTTTAGCTCAGGATAAGATTTTGTAACTGATGCTGAGTGAACAGTGAAACGGTTGAATATACCCTTTTTAGACCTTTTGCACCTTTGTATAAATACAGTAGACCAATAATTAATGGAGAGGCAGTATATTTTCAAAAAACTCTCGCCTTCCTTAGCCAGTCCATATCCGACTGATACAAATCCCTTATGTCCGTCAACCCCAAACTAATCATAGCGAGTCGCCCGATGCCAAGTCCCCATGCTAAAACAGGGTATTTCACTCCTATTGGATTCGTCACCTCTTCCCTGAACACACCTGCACCACCCAATTCTAACCATCCTCTCTCAGGCATATACACCTCCACTTCCACTGATGGCTCCGTATAAGGGAAATAACCGGGACGGAATCGTATCGAAGGGAACCCCATCTTCTTGTAGAACGTTGCGAGTAAACCCAGCAAGTTGCTGAACGTCACGCTTCTGTCCATGACAATCCCTTCTAACTGGTCGAATTCGGGAATATGCGTTGCGTCAATTGTTTCACGACGGTAAACGCGGTCAATGCAAAAGACCTTCACCGGCGGCTCCGGATGCGACGCCAGATAACTCAAAGTAATGGCAGTAGTATGCGTCCTCAGCAGCAGCTCTTCTCCTAACTCCTTCCTCCATTCACCGCCCCATCCCGTGGAATTCAACGAGCCACCATGCTCATGCATCTGTTTAACGTTTCTTATCAATCCCTCGCTCGCTTCTATTGGCTTTCTCGTTGCCAGATAGAACGTATCCTGCATATCTCGTGCTGGATGGTCCTGCGGCACGAACAACGCATCGAAATTCCAAAACGCACTCTGGACAAGTTCTCCTTTTATTTCCGTAAACCCCATCTCCGTAAAGATTCGTCTCATCCGGTCTAAAATCCGCTGATATGGATGTATCTTCGCGGGGAAAGTTTCTTTTGATGGTAGATTCACATCGTATCGCTTGAATTTGCGTCCCTTCCACGACCCCGTTCTTAAAAGTTCAGGCGTTAGCTGCGCTATTTCCTCCTCAATTGAGATGCCTTGCGATAAAACTTCTTTGCCCGCTTCTGTAAGCATTATTTTTCTCTCTACACTTGAGTACGTCTCCAACAAATTCCTCGAAATCAACTGAGTCAAAAAGCCGTTTATTTCGCCTTCTTTTAATTTGACTTGCGACACCAATATTTCCCGCTCCGTTTCTCCTTTATTAACAATTTTTAGTATCTCTTCATCAACGCCTGAAGACAACCCATCCTGGACTATTGATGCAGGTATTAAGGATCTTCCCCTTTCTCTTATCTCAATCCTCGCCCATTTTTTTTTCAGTAGCCAATTTATTGCAATATTTCCCCTCACGCCAAACTCATTTTTTAAATCTTCAACAGTGGCTTCTTTCTCGTCCATCAAAAAATCCAGCGCTCTCCGCTCCGGCAGCCCTTTCTCTACGTATTCTCTGCCTTCCTCCGTCAGGCGATAATAAACCTTCTTCTCCTCTTTTATTTCACAAAGTCCCTTCTGGGCGAGCATAAAAGCAGTTTGCATCACTGCATCTTCGTTTATATCCGTTTTCTCCGATAGGCTTCTCTGGTCGCACTCCTTCTTCTCTTCCTTGAGAGCGAGCAGAACTCTCTTTTCGGTTGCCGTTAGTTCAGCAGCAGTTGCTTTTGTATTTGTTACTCTCATTTTTTCGTCTTAGCTAAACGTATATGATTAGTAGTTGCTTTACTTTATATTTTTATTTTACATTATCATCCACGCCCAAGCCAAGAGTTTTGCTTTTTTCCTTGTCGCTCTCTATATAGCCAAATAATTGTTGGAACACCGAAAATCATAAATAAAGAGATAACACACCCATACGAATTTAAAAAAGCTATAGAGGCTATAAGCACCAAACTTCCCGACACAACAAATACCGTTGATATATCTTTAGGGTCTATCTGTATTCCAAAAAGATTTACCATGTTTTTTCTTTTCTTTTTATGATATAAAAGGATGCTTGACATGTCATCAGTATCTCAGTAAACGAGGTTAAGAGGGTGCTTCAAGTGAAAAGCATTGCTTTTCAAGAGGAGGACATGGACGAGTTTAATTAGATCCGAAAAGTAGTAATGCTGTACTCTCTAACTCATCCAACTCTTCTTTCTCTTTCTCCTTATACCTTCTATCTTTGCACATTGCATCCCCTTTCTTATGGCAGAGGAATTTAATGTCTCGCCAAGGATGGACATGTCTGTTTGCCGCTTGGTGAGAAGACCATAGATGACTTCCTCTACAAACACAACATTCCTCACAAAAAAGAAGTGTTATACCCAGAAGGTCAATTTAGGGCTGATTTCTCCGTAGATGGTGTTTTAATCGAGTATTTCGGGCTCACAGGAGATCAAAAATATGACTTAAAAACAAAAGAGAAGCAGAAACTTTGCCGCAAGAATGGGATTAGTCTGATTTCTATTTATCCTGAGGATTTGGTAAGCGTAAAGAAGTTAGAGTCAAAATTGAAGAAAGTGCTCAATAAAGCGTGAAACTTCTTTCTTCCTTTTTTTTCGGTTAATTAAAATGCAAAGAGCACAGGAAATTTAGATTAACATCATCGCAGATTATTACCTATGGGGAGATACATTTCTCTGTTAATCTCAAATTCTCTATCTATTTCGGCTCTTCCATAAGCAATAGAAATGGTAATTAGACATTTAGGTATTCCCCACTTTTGCATAAAACCTTGTGCTGTTTGTATTGCTTCTTTAGAGAACTCCAAATCCCTACCCCTAAAATATCGGAAACAAAGTTGATATGAAAGAGGTGAAGAAAACTTATATAAAGTCATGTCTTTCTTTCTGATTGTTAAAACAACATTTAATGGAACAATAGCCGTATGGGTGCTAACTGGTAATATAGCCCACCAAAAAGATTTTCTTTTTATCTCTTCGTAATCGTATAAAAGAATCATAGAATGGGGAGCATGCTTATAAATCTCTTTTAATTGTTTGCGTTTAATTGCATTAAAGGTTCTTTTATTTTCATACCGCTTTTTAGCTTCTAAAAATGCAACGCCTTCCAATTTATCTCCGTCTTCGTAAGCAATTTTGATGTAAAGAGCTATATCGCCAAAAGCCTTCTCACGTGTTCCTTTTTGTTTATACCCGGTCCAAAGAATTTTCATATTTTCAAAACTATCATCATTAGCTTCTACGTATCTAAACGTGTTGCGTAATTCCTCAAAGATACTATATGTAATATGATCTTCATCCCAACTAAGGGGATATTTTCCTCTTACTCCTTTTCTCAAAATTTGTTCTATCTTTCCACAAAGGTCTATCAGGTGCATCACTTAAGTCCCCTTGCAAAGTCGCTTAACGTTTCGAGCGTATCTGAAGTTGGCGAACGTAGTGAGCCAATTTTGGTGGAGTGCCAAAGGCACGGAGCCAGATACGCTCTGTTATACGCCGTTGCTCTTTTCATGTTAACCTTATATGAGCCCCTTCGCTTTTGCATCCTCATAGTCCACAATGAATTGGCGTAACACTTTCTCAGACGTTATCTTAGTTTTCGGATTTCCCATGTCTCGTCGTATTGAAATAACAATTTCCCCAAATTGGCCAAGCTTGATTTTCCCTTCTCGAGCGCTACCAAGCCACTTCTGGTAAGTATTCACAACATCATCTGACCCATATAGAATAAGATCTTTATTAGCGTCAAACATCCGATCAATTAAATCAGTTGGATCAATGGTCTTGCCTGCTTTAGTGGCTTTCATCATGTCAAAGAAAATATCCAATAGGGTAATATAAGCCTTATACTGGTGTTCTGATAACTGACGCTCAACAGCTTCACGACGCTCTTTCTCCTGTCTATAAAGCCAACCGATTCCGCCGAGAATTGCCAATAAAATTGGCGAAAGGGCAGCCAAAACCGATATTATTGTACTCCAATCAGGTTGCATTTTTCTCTCCCTTACCCTCCAAAGCAATGGCGTATAACGTTGTATATCCGAACCCGGTTTGTATATACATCTCTCTGTATGTAACACTTATCTCCCTAAAAATTCCCCTATTCATTCTTTTTTACGCCCCCTCCATTAACCAGCACATCTTTTACTTAAGGTATGAACTATCGGCTATATAAAACTATCACAACTTCGAAATTAAATTTCAAATATTTCAAATTTTTTAGCTTATATTTGTAATAATAATTGAAATAATACTAAACTTTTTATAACCAATTTGTCATTTTAAAATAAGGAGGTGAAAATGAATGGCTGATGTTATGAGGTTAGAAAAACTTGAAAAGAAACAAGAGAAAAAAGTAAGACTGAAGAATGCATATACTGAAAAGGCGAAGGAAAAAGGAGATTTAAAAGGATGATTGAAGAAAGAATGATGTCCCGTGGTTAAATTGCTGCGATAAGGAAACCGCTACAAAAGGAAAGGGTGGAAGAAATAAAAAGAAGTTGGAATAAAAGGAGGCAAAGAAAAACTCAAAATGAATAAGAAACTTGGAATGGGTATTGTTGTAGTAAGCTTGTTGGTAATGGCGTTTCTCTTTGCGCCATTAACGACTGCTACCCTGACTTGGAAATACAACGCAACATGTGCAGTAGCTACAGACGATAATCAAGCCGTACTTAAAGTGACTGTACAGTGCGTTTCTCTTGAAAGCTTCCTCGCCCCTCAGAGTTTAAAAGTGATATTAAGCAATCCTGAAGGAAATACAGTTGGAAAAGAATATATATCGGTTGATGATTTAGAAGATGGTAAAGAGACAGTATACGTAGATATGGCGGACGGTCAGCCGAAACCAGGACCGTATCTGCTTATACTAAAGACTCGTCAGGATGATAGGATACTCAATAGGACAACGGTAACGTTTACAGGAGCCCAATTAAGCATTGAAAAAGTAACAGGCACGTACTCAAAGTATTCCGACGGAACTTGTGATATAAAGAAACTAAGAATAACAGTCAGGAATGAGGGCGATTTACCTGCAATTATTTCTAAGGGAATGGTAAGAGTCGGTGATGAAGAGGATGATTTTTATGTACGGGAAAGTGTTATGCCAGGAGAAGAGCGGACTATAAATGCAACTGCTCAGCTACCATATTTAAAGGGTGCATTACCCGATTTTTACGATAAGAAGTATATTATTTAAACTTAACGGAATTTTGCCAGTAATGCGATGGGATGTAGTCAAGCGTCCTGTGAGCAAATTTTGAAACACCATGTGTTGAATTACGAAATAGGATATAGTAGCAGAATATGTAATAACAATTTTAAAGCACACGAAATAGAAAAAAAAACCTGAATCACTTTTCTTCTCTCCATTCGCCCTCCCATTTCGCTCTCTTTGCCCTTACCTTCTTCCGTCCCTTACCCTTCCCTTTCGCATCGTCTGGACGTGTGGGCACAAGTGCGCCATCAATTGTTAGGACCATTATGGGTCGCCATTTCTTCCCTTTGGCCACTCTCCCCACTTTTTCTTCTATTTCCTCCGCTGAAGGGGCTATATCAAGCACATCCACGATGTCGTGCATCGTATGGTCACTCATAGACAAGCCCGTCAGCTTCTCGAATATCTCCTGTGCCTTATTGTACGGTAGTTCAGCCCCCACGTTCGCACCCGCTTCCTGCATGTCCCACTGCTTTACACTGTCGGACAGGATCAGGACATCGTCGAGAGGATGAAAGCCTTTTTTGCAGTTCGTGCAGTAGAAATAAGGGCGTCTCAGCCTTATTTCCCCTATCATCGTTTCCACAGTCCTTTCATGCATATCTCTCCGATTCAGCACTCTCCCGCAATTAGGGCACACCATCGTCTCCCGATTTAGCTCATCAGAGCATTTTTCCTTGACGAGCTGTTCCACGATTTTCCCCATCAACTCCTGACGCATCTTAAAACTCTCTTTTACGATGCTATCCAAACCTGCTCCTCCTGTCATCGCATCCACCTCGTCCATCCAACTATCGATAATATCATGCACTGCCTCCCTACTCGCCTCTTTCGCGTCAATTTTTATTCCAAATTCATCAAGAGGCGAAATAGGGATAGATGCTGTCGCCATCTTATTATTTTCCCTCCTATTTTTTATCCGATATCTTTGCCCATTCTCTACGAATCCTTAAATACCCCTCTCTTCCGATGGAAAGGGTATGCAATCACAAGAAATAAATTTGGATTGGGTAAGAGGGTTTTAAAAATCTTTTTATCTTGTCTCTAAAAATTAGGTAATGCACCCAATGAGACCTGTAAACGTTGACGTGCCTGAAGGCACAATCCTGAATCCAAATCCTCCAGCAGCGGTCTCCAGTGGTAACGTAGAGACGTCACAAAGAATAGTGGATGTCCTGCTACTTGCTCTACATGAAGCTATGCCACACAAAATTCCTGCTCAGTCGCAAGGCACAATGAACAACGTGGTAATAGGAGGTGATGCTAACGGAAAAAGGTTTACCTACTATGAAACCATCGCCGGAGGTCAGGGGGCATTGCCATATAAGGATGGCGAAAATGGTATTCACACTCACATGACTAACACTGCAAATACGCCGGTAGAAGCTTTGGAGCTTTCATATCCATTGCAGGTGGAGAGGTATGAACTGATTCCGGATTCCGGCGGTAAAGGCAAGTTCAGAGGTGGGTTGGGCATAAGAAGAGCTATTAAGCTGTTGGCAGAAGATGCTGCTCTTTCTATTCAATCAGAAAGGAGAAAATACCAGCCAAAAGGATTGCTTGGTGGAGAAAATGGAAGAGCGGGGAAGAACTATTTGATCAGGAACAATAGGAGGTTGGATTTGCCTTCAAAAGTTACAATGCGTATCGATAAGGGCGATATAGTGGTTATTGAAACGCCAGGTGGCGGGGGATATGGGAGAGCAGGAATACGAAAAATAAAAGGAGGGGAATAAAAAATAACCCCCTTAAATCTTCCGTTTTTTGTTTCTTCGCTTACTGATAATCACTCACGTAATTGCTCAATATCCTGTGGTATAAAATCTAAACACTAAATCTTAATAAAAAGTTGTTGGTAATGCTTTCTTTCCTGAAGAAAGGTTTGAAATAAGAACCACCCGGCTTATCTCCGATTCATCCACAATCTTATATTCAGAATCTGAAGACGCCAACCGGTCTGCAATTTCACCTGCAAATTCTTTCACTCGCGAATGCGCCGGCATAGCATTACGAGACAACCTTTTCCTTGAATACCCGATGTGCATATACGCTTTTACCTCGACAAAATCAGTATTCGCTCTTTTTAACAATTCCGCATATCCATCGGGATTCACCATATTCAGCCCCTCTATGCAAGTAATCCGTATCACCGTTCTCGTTCTACCTTTCTTCCTTCTCAGTTCGTCAAGCGATTCGTTTATACGAGACCAGTAGTCAGCGTGAGCAACTTTTTTATAAATGGCTTCATCTGGTGCATTCAAGGATAAATATAACTGAGAAGGGCTTATTTCTCGCAGCACTTCCGGATTCGTGCCGTTCGTCACCACAAAAGTGGTCATGCCTTGCGAATGGAATTCCTGTATAAGCTCCTTCAAATAAGGATACAAAGTAGGCTCACCTATGAGCGAAATAGCGGCATGCTTTGGGACCTCCGCTTCCGCAAAGGCATCTTTGTTTGTCTTAGGCGAGCCTTTAAACCCGGAAATAAGCCTCTTTTGCTCTTTTATACACCCTTCTACTATCTCTTCCGGAGAATCCCAACCGATTGACTGCTTCTTTAGCTCGGTCTCCGTTCCTGTGTCTATGTTTATGTTGAACGCCTCAAGAGGACGCCAACAATGAACGCATCGTTGGTTGCAGAAAATGGAAGGCGTCATCTGGACGCATCTATGCGCGGAAATGCCGTAAAATTTACCCTTATAGCAATTTCCTTCGCCTCTTATTGATTTCCACAGCCACAAACACGTTTTCACCGCACTATGCTTCTGCGTTCCCACAAAATGATAGCCCTGCCGTTCCAATGTTCTCTTCGTTTCTTCTCCCTCATCGTAACTCAATGTAGCCTTCGGTTCCATTCACAAGCACCTCCTCCCCGTCCCGTATCAGTTCGTCTTCGATTGGGTCAATCTCAAGCGAATCAACAGCCGGTATCTCAGCTATAATCGCCCCTACTGCCACTATCGTATCTGCACGGCGATTAATCATGGCACAGGGGCTTTTTCCATGCTTTTTAAGCTGGTATATCACGTAAGAGCCAACGGTTGAGCCTTTTCCACCGGGAAAAATCAAAACGCAATTCGTTATCTCTTCTCCATAGACGTCAAGTGATTTATCCACGATAATGCCCGTGGTAGGGTTCACTGCACCGAGGAATGAAATTGTTTGCTTTGAAATTAACGCTTTCCCGGTGGCTACTCCTTTTGAGATACTCCTGCCTTTTATTTTCATTAATAATATCTATTTAACCCAGTCCTACTTAATTTTTATAAGAGTAAAAAAGAAGTAATAATTCTTGAAGGTAAGGGCGATAAAAATGAATGAAAGAGGGATGGAGAGAGAGGTAACTGAGGGAGAGATGAAGCAGCAAGCAGAAGCGCAATCGCTGGTCTTAAAATTGCGACAATACCAGGCGCAAGCAGAGACGGCATCGCAGGAATTGATGTTTGTCCGGCAGGCGATAGGTGAGCATGAGAAGGCGATAGAGACGATAAAGCAGTTGAAGAAGATGAAAGCAGGAGACGAGCTGATAGTGCCAATAGGAGCTAACTCCTCGGTTTACGTTACACTCAGCGATACTGATAAAATAATAGTTAGAATAGGTGGCGGAGTAAGTGCAGAAAAAAACCCTGATTCTTCGATAGAGTATCTTAAAGAAAATAAGGAGGAGTTAGAGAA
The DNA here is from genome assembly GCA_016782355.1 of Candidatus Syntropharchaeum sp. GTDB lineage: Archaea > Halobacteriota > Syntropharchaeia > Alkanophagales > Methanospirareceae > WJOV01. The sequence continues at coordinate 18,784 of JADHYP010000001.1, forward strand.
TTCACTGCGTGAAATGACTGGAACATTACAAAGGATGGAGCAGGAGGCGCAGAAATTACAGGCACGATTGCAAGAGATCGCGGCGGCATCCAGCACGGGCGCTGTAAGATAAAACAAAAATGTTTGAGAAGCTGAGGAACAAGCTAAAGGTCTTTTCTAACACCATCGAGAGGAAAGTAAAAGAGAAGGGAAAGGCGATATTAGAAGGAGAGACGATTTTAGATGCTAAAGATTTGAAGGAGCCTTTGCAGGACTTGGAGACGGCGTTACTGGAGAGCGACGTTGCATTATCCGTGGTGGAGGCGCTGATTTCCGGTGTGAGAGAAGAATTGGTAGGGAAGAGGAAGAAATGGGGCGGGGATACTGGTAGATTGGTAAACGAAGCGGTAAGAGATGCGTTATTAAATGTTTTTTCCGTGGATGCCGGTGCCGCTGACGTTGCGGAACTCGATTTTGAGCAGTTCGTGGATAAGGGAGATAAGCCCGTAAATATCGTTTTTGTCGGCGTGAACGGGACTGGAAAGACAACTAGTATTGCAAAGGTAGCGAAGAAGTTACTGGGGTGGGGGTATTCGGTGGTGATTGCATCCGCGGATACTTACAGAGCTGGCGCAACAGAACAGATAGAGAAGCACGCAACTAATTTGGGGCTAAAAGTAATAAAGCATCAATATGGTGCGGACCCTGCGGCGGTTGTATATGATGCGATGAAATATGCGAAGGCGAATGGAAAAGACGTGGTCCTGGCAGATACCGCAGGAAGAATGCATACCTCCGTAAATCTCATGGAGCAGTTGAAGAAGATATGCCGGGTGACAAAGCCCGACCTCGTGATATTTGTGGACGAAGCCGTTGCCGGGAACGACGCGGTGGAAAGAGCGAAGAAATTCGACGAAACCGTAGGAATCGATGCCTCGATACTTACCAAGGTTGACATAGATGCGAAAGGCGGAGCTGCCATTTCCATCGCTCATTCCACTTCTAAACCCATTTTATTCTTAGGCATGGGGCAGGGATATGAGGACCTTGAGAAGTTCGATGCGGAATGGTTCGTGGACAGGTTATTGGGCGAATGAGAAGGTAAAGGAAAAAGAAAAAAATGACTCCGGAAGAATATAGAAATTTGGTTTTAAGCATAGCAGAGAGAAACGAGGACGTTGAAGTATTACTGAAGCTGGTCTATCTACTGGAAGGGTGTTCATCAGAAGAAGCACTTACGAAAAACTTCACGGCATTACGAGGAAAGGAGAGGGAGAAAGAATGCAAGGAATTATTAAAATCACTGAGAAGGAAAAGGGTTTTAATAATAGGTCCTTATGACGAGTATATTTGCCCTGCGGGACATGAAAAGGTTTTTGCGGATACCGCAGCCAGCTTTTTACAAGGACCTCACGATTTATCGAAATACATTGAAAAAGCGGTGAAAGAAGGAAATGAAGCGGCGATAAAAATGATTGAATTGCTTTTGAAAATGTCTATACAGGGAATTACCGGGTTCACGCAATATGAGATTATAAAAAATGACATGTGTGATATGTTTTCACCTTCGGTTTTCCGTTCCGTAGAAGAGGAGGTTATCAGGGAGAATCTGTGCATTTATGGAAAAAAGCGTAGAAGGGAATTCTTAGGGTTATACCAAAGTGAGGGAAAAATAGAGGCTGCAAAAGAAAGAGTAAGAGCGTGGAGAGCGGAGAAACTCGCTGCGATGCCCGTGACCAAAATGCTTGAAGAGTGGATAGGAGAACTTGTAGAGGAAGCGAAAAGAGGAACGGAAGAGCGGAGAGCAGGACTTGCTGAGTGGACTAAATTTACGCAAGAAGAAATAGATGCTATCGAGGGGCATTTCAGCGGGTTCGCTATGGATGATGGCTTTCTATTTCTTACTGGTGATATGTACGTAAGGCGCGAGACACTTCATCTGGTGGTTACTGATAGCTTGTCGAGATATGACGTTAGAGAATGGAGAGACCAGCCGGTGGTTTTTGTAACTGAGGAGATACCGAGCTGGATAGGGAAAATGGAGGCTGTGTTTACGGGGGCATATCCTGAGTTATCAAAACGAAAAGTGTCCATTGCGGTTCCGAACAAGGTTGCATACTCGAATTTCAAGCAGAAGCTTCTTTATGACGTTATAGACCGGTTGGGGATTAGTGAGGTTCTGGAATTTTAGTTTACCGCTGAGCCCGCAGAGAACACAGAGAGTTTGGAAAATCATCTATCTCATCTCAGCGCTCTCCGTGATCTCGGCGGTAAACAAATTTTGAGAAAGTTTTACTGCTGAATCAGACGTTTATCCACAACGCCCTCCGGAATAATCTTCTCCACGCCCGTTGTGAACGTTTTTATCTTCTCTATGAACTTCTTCTTCAGTTTACCCACTAAAACGTGTTCAAGCACGTCCTCTATTGTCATCACGGGTATTATCTTCACCTTATCCTTATACCGGTCTTCGATGAGCACGTCATTCAGGTTTGCCTGTGGAATCAATACTTCTTTGATGCCTGCCTGCGCTGCTGCCTCCACCTTCGGCGTTATTCCTCCCACGGGCAGCACGTCACCTCGCACGGACAAAGAACCAGTCATCGCCACACTCTGGTCCACCGGGATGTTCTCCAGAGAAGAAATAACGGCAGTAGCAACGGAAATGCTGGCGGAATCTCCCTCTACGCCTTCGTGCGTGCCTACGAATTGAATATGAATGTCTTTCGTGGATATGTCCTTCCCGGTGAATTTCTTGAATACCGCGGAGACGTTTTGCACCGCTTCCTGTGCTATTTCCTGCAATCTACCGGTCGCTATTACCTTTCCTTCCTCTCTCGATTGTGCAGGCGTAACCTCTGCGATTATGGGTAGCATCACACCGGAATCACCCACTACCGCGAGTCCATTCACCTTGCCTATCTCAAACCCTTCGGTGGTGAA
>JADHYP010000105.1 GCA_016782355.1 Candidatus Syntropharchaeum sp.
TTAACTGAAGTACTTGAATGCATGGGGCTGAAACTGGATATGCTAACCTTATACAACATTTATCTCGGCCAAGGATGCGATCCTAATGTTATGCGGGAGAGGTTGATGGAGCGATGGGTTACTTAACCGAACACGCATGCATTTTGCTCATGGGTGTCAGCAAGAACGGAAGCTGAGTACAATATAAGGAAATTTGGAGATGAATATAAAGAATACATGAAGAAAGTTCCTATGTGGAATCTCCTTAAGGGAATAAGGAGAATATTTTCTACCAGAGCAGGGAGGTGAAAATCATGGCAGAAAAAGAAGCCATCATGAATAAAACAATGTCCAATTTTCATTTCAAATTCATGTCTTTCGGCTATAAATTTCGTGATTTCTTCTTGCCACGTAAGAATATATTGAAAGAGGTAGGGGTAAAACCGGGGTTTCATATACTTGATTATGGCTGTGGTCCTGGGGGTTATATAACCGCTGCCGAAGAATTGGTGGGCAAATCAGGGAAAGTTTACGCCTTGGACATCCATCCACTTGCAATTCAGACGGTCAAGAATATCGCTTCAAAAAAGCAACTGACGAATGTGGAAACTATTTGTTCCGATTACGAAACTGGATTGGCAGATAATAGCATAGATGTAGTTCTATTATACGATACCTTTCATGATTTGAGTGATCCAGACGGAGTATTAGAGGAGTTACATCGAGTATTGAAACCAGATGGAATTCTGTCTTTCAGTGACCATCACATGAAAGAGAACGAAATAGTGTCTAAAATAACAGATAAAGGCTTGTTTAAAAGGGCAAGAAAAGGAAAAATGAAGGTGGAGGGGGACATGAATGATTTGTTCAGGATGCAGGAGGTTTTTAAATGAATCCAGATTTAACTATCCTTTATTGGGTACATAGCAGCCTATCAAACGGTCTTTTTGATTTTATAATGCCATTGCTGTCATATCTTGGCAACAAGATTGCTGGATTTGTTTTTGTAATACTCATCTTCTTTTTTACAAAAAACAGGTTCTACTCACTGTTTTGTCTTACCACGTATGGTGTGAATTTCATTGTCTTTAAAGGACTTAAACACATTATCGCAAGACCAAGACCACCCACTGCATTATACTACCATCCTGAGATTTTAGAACATATAGCTCCCTTGGGAAGCTTTCCAAGTGGTCATGCTGTTATAATTTTCATGATCGCTGCTCTCTGTTCTTTTAGATATGCTCGCTATAAATATCTCTTTTATGGAATTGCGAGTTTAGTCGCTTTTAGCAGAGTATATTTGGGGGTTCATTACCCAAGTGATGTTATTGTGGGAGCAATACTTGGATACTGTATCACAAAACTGATGCTAATAACCACTTGGACTCGTATGGAATCCATGGAGAAGGTGAAATGAAAAAAGATTTGAATATTTAGAGTCCATTGGATATGCATGAGGAGGAGAAAAGATAAGAGAGGACATCACCAATGGTTTATACGCATTGCAGATATACCGAAGTTATACGCAATCGGCTTCGGACGAAAAACATAAAGCAAAATATCACAAAGGGTAAAAAAGATGAAAGAAGGAATTTATGAAAATTATCCTGTGTGGGTCGTGATTTTATCAAACTCAACCATGCTCATAGGTTATGCCATTGGTGCCATCATTCTTGCAGAATTCGGTATCTTAGTAGCAATTGCATATTTGATTTTTTGCCCCGTGCTTATGATTATTCTGATGAAGAATGGTTGTAATTACTGTTATTACCACGGAAAATGGTGTGGTGACGGTAAGGGTAAGATGGTGCCCTTATTCTTTAAAAAGCGTTATGATCGAGATTTTTCTAAGATGGAATTTTCTAATTGGGATGTATTTTTAGTTTTTCTTCCAACGATTTTACCAGTAATTGGTGCCATCGTACTGTTACTAATTAACTTATCATGGATTATGCTAATTTTATTAGTCCTATGTATTGCTATTGGTTTAATTAGCATTATTGTAATGCATGGAGCACTCATTTGTAAACACTGTAAGCAGGGAAGAATTGGCTGCCCTGCTGGGGCAGGACAAAGATTTATGAAGGAGTTAAAAGAGGAATAATAGAAATGACCCAGACAAAAAATGACCTTATTGGTGCATGCGGCATATACTGTGGTTTATGCACCAGATATCAGTCAAGAGCAAAGAGCAGATGCATTGGTTGTAAGGTGACTGAGATGCATTCATGGTGTTCTATCTGGAATTGTTGCGTGAAAAAATACGGGTTCGAGACTTGTGCTGAATGCAGAGAGTATCCTTGCGAAAGATATAAAAGAAGATTGGCTAAGTACCCAGCAGACCTGAAAACTGCTCAAGAAAATTTAGATGAACTTAAAGAGTCGGGATTGGACAACTGGCTAAAGGGTCAAAGAGAAAGGAGGCTATTGGTGGAAAATCTACTGGATAATTACAATGACGGGCGGTCAATGAGTTTTTATTGTAAGGCGTGTGTAGTATTACCCGTTGATGTAATTAACAATGCAATAGAAGAGGCGAGAGAAAAATTTGTGAGCAATAAAATCTCTGATTCTGATATAAAAGCCAAAGCAAAACTCGTCAAATCTACTATTCAAGATTTAGCCTTAAAATCAGGTATTGATTTAAAGTCACATTAAATCTTCGTTTTAAATTTTTAAACCTCTTTATCCCATTTATTTATAGTTGGAGGAGTCAGAATTGCAGGAAGAGAAAAGATGGTATCAACTGGGTGTGGAACAGGCTTTTGAAGCCTTAGAATCCGGCAGTGCGGGACTCAGCTCCGGCGAGTCAAAAGCAAGGCTTGGGATATATGGCTATAACGAGCTGAAGTTCAAGAAGCGAGGGCCTCTCATCCGATTTCTACTACAGTTCCACAGCCCTTTAATCTATGTCTTGCTCGCTGCCGCTATCATTACCGCCATTCTGGATATGTGGATGGATACTGCGGTTATTCTGGCAGTGGTCTTTGCCAATACGATAATAGGATTCATCCAAGAGGGAAAAGCAGAAGCTTCGGTAGAGGCGTTGGAAAAGATGATGACGCCGGAATGCACCGTGCTCAGAGATGGAAAGAAGAAGATTATAGCTGCACGTGAATTGGTCCCCGGCGACGTGGTTCTATTGGAAGAAGGGGTTAGAGTGCCAGCGGATTTGCGGCTCTTCAACGCAAAAACCATGAGTGCAGATGAAGCGGCACTTACCGGAGAATCGGTCCCGGTGAGTAAGAATACCGAACCCATCTCGAAACCTGACATACCCCCCGCAGACCAGCGCTGCATGGCTTTCAGTGGCACCTTCATCACGCATGGCTCTGGACAGGGGATTGTGGTAACGACTGGAGAACACACAGAGATAGGCGGAATCGCAAAACTTATGAAAGAGACACGGAAAATCACCACACCACTAATGCGGAAGATGGCGGACTTCACCAGATTCATTGTAATTGCCATCCTCTCAATTGCGGTTCTTAATTTTATACTGGCGGTACTATTTGGATTTTCGCGTCCTTATTCGTTCCTTGCCTCGGTGTCTTTAGCGGTTGCAGCAATACCGGAGGGTCTGCCTGCCATATTAACCATAACCTTAGCCTTTGGCGTAACGACAATGGCGGAGAGAAATGCGCTCATAAAGAGACTGCCAGCGGCAGAGACGCTCGGATGCACCACAGTTATATGCTCAGATAAAACCGGCACGCTCACCAAAAATCAAATGACTGTAACAAGGATATACTGCGGGAGGAAGGAGTACAGGGTGAGTGGTGTAGGGTATGAGCCTTCGGGTGAGTTCATTCTTGATGGCAGAGCAATTAACCCGGAACGAGAGGGTAAAGAGCTAATCGAAACCTTGAGAGCTGGTTACATGTGCAACAACGCTGCTCTCGTAGAGAATAAAGATGTAGAGGAATACGGCATCGTAGGAGACCCCACGGAAGGCGCTTTGTTAGTCGCTGCGAGCAAATCCGGTATTACCACGCACCTTAACAGACTGGACGTGATACCTTTTGCGGCGGAGCAGCAGTATATGGCTACTCTGCACGAAGGAGCGAATGAAAATGAAATCCATGTGAAAGGCTCGCCGGAGAGGATTCTAAGGATGTGCCAGAACCAGTTGGTTAATGGAAGTATTGAGCCTTTACGCAGTGAAGAGATATTGGCAAAGGCAGATGAGATGGCAGGAGAAGCTTTGAGAATCCTGGGTATGGCATATAAGCGCGTGCCGGAGGATAAAAAGGCACTCAATCCAGAAGATTTAGAAGGGCTGACTTTCCTCGGACTCCAGGGGATGATGGACCCGCCCAGAGAAGAAGCGATAGGAGCAGTCCAGAAATGCAAACGTGCAGGAATCCGGGTGGTGATGATTACCGGCGACCATGCGCAAACTGCAAAAGCTATTGCACGACGGTTAAGAATTGGTGAGGGTGAGGATACAGTGTTGACCGGGGAAGAGCTATCAAGAATGAGCGATGATGAGTTGTATGAAGTTGTGGATACCGTATCGGTGTATGCGAGGGTTGCACCGGAACATAAGTTCAGAATAACCAAACAGTTGCGAAGAAGAGGGCATATTATCGCGGTCACTGGCGATGGTGTGAACGATGCACCAGCGCTAAAGGCTGCGGACATAGGGATAGCAATGGGGATAACCGGAACCGAAGTGAGCAAGGAAGCCGCGGATATGATTCTAACGGACGACAACTTCGCCAGCATCGTGTCAGCAGTGGAAGAGGGCAGACACGTCTTCGAGAACATCCGGAAGGTCATTCTTTACACGCTGCCCACAAATGGTGGACAGACTTTATTGATATTAGGTGCGTTACTGCTGGCGCCATTTATACACGTTTTCAATCCACACTTCGGCGGTCGCCTTCCGATAGAGCCGGTGCAAATCCTGTGGATAAATTTGATTGATGCGGTAGCCCTCGCACTGACACTAATCAGAGAGCCAAAAGAGAAAGGGTTACTCGACAGACCCCCTCGTAACCCTGATGAACGGATAACTGATAGTCCTTTTTTCAAGAAAGTTGGAATAGTGTCATTGGTAATGGCACTCGCAGGTTTCCTGATGTATTACCTCA
>JADHYP010000002.1 GCA_016782355.1 Candidatus Syntropharchaeum sp.
AATAGATTGGATGAACTTCACTGTTAATTCCGTTAAAGAAGAAAATGGGTTATTCGAGGTCAGGTGTGAATTTTATGAAAATTTATTATTCAGAACTTTTCTCCGCGCCCTTCGCTATCGCTTCCTCTACGGATGCCAAATCCTTCATTACAAATACCCGCTCCTTCTCTCCTTCTGTAGAATCAATCGAGTTCTTCAGAATTGGCGCGTACTTCTTAAACCGGTCTATCTTCACGGTATATTCAGACGTATCCTCAATTGTGACCGTTTCAAACCCCTTCTCCTCAAGATATTTCATCACTTTATTCCGCTCGCCAACGTTTTTCAGCTCGAATCGGTATTTCTCTCGATTGTAGTATTCGGATAAACCCATAAAGAGTTCCCGGTCACCGAAGAAATATTTGAAGCACCACATACTTCCTATTTTGAAAATATTGATTTCGTCCCCTTTCGCATCAGATGCTTGCCCGCTCATTTTATTTTGTTCCCCCTACCTTTTTATTCACCATTTCTCAAAAGCTACCAATGTATTATACTATGATAAAGTCAGGTATATATATATCCATTCCCTTTCTGAAATCCGTTACTTTATGTAAAAACTAAAAAGTTAAAATAAAGAGGCGCTAAAAAACCTTTTCTTAGAAAGAAAAGCTTTACCAAAAGAAATAAAACAAAAGGTAGCTATACATTATATACAATGAAATTCCAAACTGCTCTTTTTGATATGGATGGCACTTTGATTGATTCGTCAAAAGCGATTTTGAATTCGATTAAGGAAGCAGCAAGGCTAACCGGCTTGAGAATTCCCGGAGAGGGAGAGATAAAGGGAATAATCCATTTGCCAAGTCACCTTTCTTTTAAGATTTTATACCCGGATAAAGAACCAGAGGAATTCGATTCGGTCTTCCTCAGTCTTATGAGAAGTAAATTTAAAAATATGATAAAAGAACTTCCGAAAGCGAAATTGACACTGGAATTAATAAAAAGAGAGAAGGGGATAAAAATAGGGATAGTGACGACAAAGGATAAAATATCAGCGGAAGAGACGATAATGAATTTTAGTATTCCTTGTGACGTTTTGCTCACCGCGGAGGATACGGAAAGAACACGACCTGACCCCGAACCGTTACTTAAAGCGATAAAACTGCTCAATTCCACGGCTTCGCAAACTTTCTATTGTGGCGACACACCGCAAGATATAATCCAGGGAAGAAGGGCAGGGGTAAAAACAATTGGCGTAACTACTGGATTGCACTCAAAGGAGGAATTGGAGAAGGAAAAACCTGATTTTATCTTTGATGAAATTGAAGCGGTCTTGACTATACTATAAGCTTTTATTTTTTTGCACTATCCACCAGATATTTGACCGTGCATGCGTGTTCAATCGAGCTGAGAATTACAAACGCTTCATCTACCGTTGCGCCACGAGCAAACGTGCCATGACCCTGAACCACGATTCCCTTATGGTCACGAAGCGCATTGGCTGCATTTCTTGCCAACTCTTCCGAGCCGACACCACCAGTCACCACGGGTATTTCATGCAGAAAATAAACGCTTTCCGAATCTTCAGGCACTATCTGCCCACCCGGCTCGTAAAGCATTGACGTCACCACCGCATATTCAGAATGCCCATGTAAAATAGCAAGAGCGGACGTTTCCTTATAAATCGCTCGATGGACGTTTAGCTCCGTTGACGCAATAACGTCAAGTTCATCCGGCGTGGCGGCGTCTATCGGAACCGTAACAATCTGTCCTTCAAGTTCGTCAAGCATACTTCCCGTCGTGCTGATAAGCATCTGGTCACCAACTCGCTTGCTGACGTTCCCAAAATGCGAATGCGCAAGCCCTGCCTCTACTATCTTCTTACCGTATTTTATTAATTCTTGCATTTCACTAAAAACATTGAAACTACGGTATAAAGTTTACTATAAACAAATCCTTTTTATCCTTTACTTACTTACTTACTTACTTACTTACTTATTTACGATATTAAAAAACGGAAGCTGTCAAATGCGAATATCCGAACTCCCCGAAATAGGCACGAAGTATGAGATAGAAAGTCCAAAAGGTGATAAAGTAGCGGTCATATTTTTGACGACCGGAGAGATAGCGCTCTATGTGTTAGAAGCCGGTGCTGAGAAGCCTTCGGTTACAAGGCTGACCGCGGAAGAAGCACGACGTGTCGGAAGCGTTCTGACCGGAGCGATGCTCACAATAGAGCACGAGGACGTTGAGGTCTCGTTTTCTGAAATCTCTGACCTCAGAATAAACATCCATATATGTCCGGTAACGAAGTATGTGATAGGAAAGAGTATCGAGGATTTGGCGATCAGGAAAAAAACAGGCGTCACGATAATAGCAGTATCGAGAAGGGGACAGAGCATCATCAGCCCACCGCCGGAAATGGTCCTCGAAGAGGGAGACCTGATAGTGGTGATAGGTGAGCATGAGCAAATAAGGGCATGTGCGAGGGAGATTCTTGGTATTAAATGACTTTTCTGCTGGATTTAGCTATTGTAACGGTCTCTTGCTTAGCCCTTGGACTGGCATCGAAATATCTGAGGCAAGCCGCAATCCCTGCATACATAATCGCAGGGATAATCCTCGGAAAGAGTGGCTTCGACTTTATAACCTCATACGAGTTCGTCGAGTGGCTGGGTAAGATCGGTGTAATCCTCCTGATGTTCTACATAGGACACGAGTTCAACTTCAAAGGCATAAAAGAGCCCGGAAGGGTATTTGCGGGTTGCACGGACTTCTTCGTGAATTTTATCGCGGGTTTTTCGCTGGGGCTCGTTATTGGCTTGAGCCTATTAGAGGCTTTCATACTCGCATCAGCAGTTTACATCAGCAGTTCGGCAATAGTCATATCCTCGCTGATAGAGAACAAGAGGCTGATCTACCCGGAAGCAGAGACCGTTGTGTGGCTGATGGTCTTCGAGGACATAATACTGGCAATCCTGCTCGTGGTGCTAACGTCCATTATGTCAGGCAGCCTCGCCATGATTCCCGTGTCCTTAGCAACGACTTTGCTGTTCATCGTATTCATTTTAGTTCTCATCGGAAGGCTAAGCAACTTCATCTCGCCTCTCTTTGAGCGGGATGATGAAATACCCATACTGCTTATTTTCGCACTAATATTCGGATTTTCGGCACTCGCACCACGCCTCCTGGATATTTCGCTGCAAGCACTCGCACCCCTCCTGGGTATCTCGCTGCAATTTCATATCTCTGAAGTGATTGTTGCATTTTTCCTCGGCTCTGCACTCTCGGGGGTCAAATCCTTCAGGAAGCTCTTCGGAGCCACCATTTCATTTAAGAACTTATTCCTCACCATCTTCTTCTTCTCTTTCGGTATGCTGTTCCAATTCCAATTTGAAACGTTGTCCTCGGCATATTTTGTCCTCGCACTCACCGCACTCATAACCATCTCCATCTTAGGAAAGTTCGTCAGTGGTGCGCTTATCGGGAAGAGACTGCACGGCTCGCTTGAAACCGGGTTGAGGGTCGGGGCATACACGACGCCGAGGGGCGAGTTTTCAATTGTGCTGCTGGCTGTTGTAATCGGAATGGAAACGGGCAATTATGAGCTGTTATTATCGCTTGTCGTTGCTTACGTAATCATTCTTTCGCTCATTGGCTCTTTCTTCGCCAAACACGGCGATATGATTGGCAAAGCAATAATGGCTGGCATTAATAAATTGTTATAAAAAGTGGTTACGGCTGCACCGACATAACCTTCCGAGCTTGCTCAGGATATTTTGCAATGAACTTCATCTCGTCCTCGGTCACGGGCTTCTGTGTGTGAACGTTCGCATACCTCACGAGCTCCAATATCTCCCGGGCTTCTTCCTCATCTCGAAATTCCAGCTCATATTTCCCCGCTACGTTCTTGAACCCCTTTATTCCCGAATATTCTCCCGCCGTTATAAGTCTGCCCGTCTCAATATGCTCGATATGCCCCCTGCCGACTTCAGTGTAGTGATACAACTCATAATTTCTGCTGTCCTTCAGTGCACCATCGGCGTGTATTCCGGATTCATGAGCAAAGGCGTTATCGCCTACCGCAGGCTGATTGATGGGAATAGGGACTCGGAAAGAAAGAGAAGCGTATTTGCATATCCGCCACGCATAGCTTAAATCCATATCCTGTAAATGGTATTTGTGTTCAAAACCACTTGATTTCTTTATCGCAAGGATTGTTGAGACCAGGTCTGCGTTCCCGGCTCGCTCGCCCAGTCCGTTCACTGTCGTGTTGACGTATGCATCAACACCTGCGTCTATTGCTGCTCTGGCTCCTGCAACTGAGCAAGCAACCGCCATGCCCAAATCGTTATGGCAGTGCAGTTCGATGGGCACATTCACCGCCTCTGCAATCGCTTTTACTCGCTCATATATGGTGAACGGGTCGTCATATCCGAGTGTGTCGCAGTATCTTATCCGGTCTGCACCATGCCGTTTTGCAGCTTCGGCAAATTCAATCAGCCTTTCGAGTTCTGTCCTTGATGCGTCTTCTGCATTTGCTCCAATGCTCTCTGCACCGTGTTCTCTGGCTGCGTCAACTGCCTCGCACGTCATATTTATTATATCCGCCCAACTGAATTTGCCACCGAATTTGCCTTTTAGCATCTGCCTGGATGTTGATATGCTCAAATTAACGTGCTTCAGCTTCGGCAGCAGTCGAAAAGATTCCTCAACATCCACCTTCATCGCTCTCAACCACCCGCCGAGCCGAATGTGCTTCAGTGCCCCTATCTCTGCCAACTCCAGATTTGCGTTCAAATAATTCGTCTCGTGTTTCGTGACCGGAAAACCGAACTCACTCTGGAAGACGCCCATCGCATTCAGGTAAAGGTTAAGTATGGTCTTCTCTAACTTCGCTAACCCCAATTCCGACGTCTGCACACCATCCCTGTTCGTGACGTCAATGATATATATCGTGTTCTTCACCATTTTTCACCACCATTTTATCTTTTTATCTGTAATATATAAAGATGTTTGAAAAGTAACATTCATATATCCACCCTATTTTTACGTTGCATCCTCTTGAAAATGGTAGGACAGCTAATACTTGTTATTATCGCAAGTAAAATAATTGCCGATTCCATTGCCGTATCCATCAACCCGAGTTCCAAACCAACCGCAGCCACCGCAATTATCAAGCTCAACCTTGACGAAAGTAAAACACCCGCAGAAATACTATCCTTTAACGAATGGCGAACGAGAAGAAGCAGCGATGGCACTATCTTCACCACAAATGCGATTAAAAGAAGCGTTGGGATTAGAACCAAAAAAATCCTTCCCGCCCACAATGCTGCAAAGTCAAAGTGCATTCCTACGTTTATGAAGAATATGGGTATGAGGAATCCGTATCCTATCCCGGAGAGTTTCTGTTCGAGAACCGTGCCTCCACGGAACAAAAGGGAAAGCATCACCCCTGCAAGAAACGCACCTAATATGGCTTCTACACCTACTATCTCTGCTAAAACAACGAATACAAGCAGCAATGCGAAAGAAGCCCTTACCCCTATCTCTGATGGTTGGTCTGATTTAAACCACTTTGACAGTCGCTCTGGATAGTGCCAGATTGCAAGCTTACCCACGTAATATATCGCGAAAAACAGAATGAATACGAGTGCGATTAAAAACAGCTCCCATGTTATTCCCTCTTCGTGGTGGAGGGTGTGTACCGTAAGGAGCAACATGGTGGTAAAATCCGCAATGAACGCTGATATGAGGATTGTCTGTCCAAATTCTGTCTTTAACAGACCCTGTTCCCTTATCGTTGGCACGATCAATCCTACTGAGGAGGTTGAAAGAACGAGTGCCATGAAGAACCCATAGCCCAGTTGATGCGTCAGGAATATCGAAATGCCGAGCGTGAGGAGAAAGATAAAAGTTCCGAGCACGAACAACTTTGCTCCGTGAACCTCAACCTGCGAGAAATCTATCTCCATACCCACCAAGAACATCAGAAATATAAATCCAAAGCTCGCGAGGAATGCTATACCCTCTTCTTCACCGGTAAAAAGCCCCAGCACACTTCTCCCGATAACAATCCCACAGATAATCTCCCCGACCACTGCCGGGACGCCTATTCTATTAGAAATAAGGGGGATTAAGAACGCAAAGACCGCTATCGCAAATAGAGGGAAATAAGGGCTTATTATCATGGGCATCACACAACGGTTAGAACAGAGCAAGGAGCGTCGTTTACTATTTTCCTTATCATGTCTGACCGTATAACACCCGTTCCTCTCCTGGGAACCACTACCAGTTCGTAATCCCCACTTTTCACTTCTTTTACCACTTCTATCATTGGATTCCCTTCTATCCACTTTTCAGTAATCCGTACGTTTCCTTTTTCTGCCATTTTTTTTATCCCGTCAATCAACTCACCAGGAACAACCTCCAGAATGAGTAAATACATATCTGCACCGCATAAATGGGCTATCTGAACCGCATGCTTTCCAACACTCTCTGATGTGTCCGATGAATCCAGAAGGGCGAGAACACGCTCGTAATACCCGTATGTTCGTGCTACAAGAACCGGGCAGGAAGCGCATTTTATTAACTTTAAAACAACACTTCGTTTAAACAATTTATCCAGAATACCGCGTTCTTCATGGTCTATTATTATGCAATCTGGGTGGTATAAGCGTTCTTTTACATGGTCTATTATTACATAGCCGGAATAATGCAGATGCTTTTTTATAATATCCATCAGGTTTTCCTCTTCCAACAATATCGTAAGAGGTACACCCATCTCCATTGCCCTGGATTCCATCTCTCGCCTGTCTATATCCACAGAGGATACAGCAGTGACCTCTGCCCTTGCTACGGAAGCCACAAACAAAGCTTCTTTGAACGCCTTCTCCACTGTATCTTTATTAAGAATTGGAACGAAGATTTTCTCGAAAGGTGTGCTACTTGCCCCGGCACCAAAGCGCACCAGGTCACCGATGAGATTTGCAACTATCTTTGTAGGAAACATGATGTATTCAATGCCCAACTTCTGGAACCTCTCTCTGTCCTCCGGGTCTTCAACCCGAACAATTATTTTGTGGATACCATGTTTTTTCGCAATAGTCGCAGCTCGGTAATTGACGTCGTCATTGCCCGTGAGCGAGATAAAAGCCTCGACTCCTTCCAAACCCACTCGCTTTAACAATTCTTCATCACTTCCGTCACCAATAATCACCTCTACACCAGCTAATTCTGAAAGCTTTTCTCGTTTTCCCGGGTTTAGCTCAATAATCACAGATTCCGGCAACTGGACTGCCTGCTCCCTCCCAGCTCTCCCACCACCAACAATGATTTTTTTCATTTATTTTTCTTTTATTCCGCTTTCGACTGAACTAATTAGAAATTACCCCCTCATTGTTTAAAAATCTATCTGATTTGAGCGTTACAAAGATTTATTTACTGCACGCACGAATGAATAAAAGGGAGTACTCGTTTACCGCTGAGCCCGCAGAGAGTCAGGAAACTCAGTTATCTCATCTCAGCGCGCTCCATGCGTGATCTCGGCGGTAAACAAATACAAAAAGGAAAATGGAGAAAGAGGGTTTTCTGCTGGATATTGATTACATAACGGAAAAAGACGTAAATGGTAAAGAAAAGCCCGTGATAAGATTATGGTGCAAGAGCAAAGAAGGTGCGGATTTTATTGTGTTGGACAAAAATTTCGAGCCTTATTTTTACGCTTTTCCTCATTCTTACCTTCATTCTTACGGTCACGAGTGGGACGTAGAAGAAAAAAAAGGGCAGATAGAGAATATTTGTGTGGATAGAGAAGGAGAAGAAAAAGGAGTTAAGCGGGTGGAATTTTGCCAGAAGAAATTACTTGGTGTTAATCGAAGGGGTTTAAAAATTTTCGTCGAGCATCCGAGGCACGTTCCGCTGCTGCGCGAAAAAGTAAGAAACGCGGGTATTACCGTGTTGGAAGCAGACATTCTATTTGCCATTCGATACTTGATAGACAAGCAACTGAGACCTTTCGACGGTGTAAAAGCGGAAGGAGAAGAAATAGAGTTGGGCTATGCAAATACGAAAGGGGCTATTCTTGCTTCAAAAGTATCATACAAACGGATGAACGGGAGCGAGTTGCCAGAGCTTAAAATTATCGCTTTTGATTGCGAGATGGCTACGCCGGGAGGGTATGGGATGCCATCGCCGAAAAAAGACCCTATAATAATCATTGTCGTGGCATACCACGAAGAGAACGAAGTAAAAACAAAGTTATTTGTGGTGGATGAGGAAGAATATGAGGGTGGGAACGATGAGAAGGTATTAAGAGCTTTTTTGAAGTTTGTGGCTCAATTCCAGCCGGACATTATCGTGGGCTATAATTCTGACGGTTTTGACTGGCAATACATAAGGGAGAGAGCGAGATTGCAGGGGATTCGTTTGCGTGTGGGTGCCGATGGCAGCACGGTGCAATATGAAAAAGGAGGGGCATTGCCGGCTGTAAATATCGCAGGCAGGCTGAACGTTGACCTTTTCAAGCTCGCAAAGCGCGACCTGGACAGCGTGAAGGTGAAGAAACTGGAAAACGTAGCGGAATATCTCGGCGTGCTGAAGAAAAGCGAAAGGGTGAATTTATCGCCGAGAGAGATTACCGACTACTGGATTGACTCTTCTTCTTCCGCGCGACAGCAGTTATACGAATACGCAAAGGCGGATGCCGTTAGCACGTTGGGCATTGCGGAAAAGATGCTACCACTGCAAATCGAGCTTTCCCGGATGGTTGGCTATCCATTGGACGAGCTAACAAAGATGGGTAGAGGTAGGCAGGTGGAATCGTTTTTAACCGCGGAAGCATTTAAAAAGGGAGAGCTGGTGCCACCGAAGAAAGGGGCGGAAAAGACATTCGAAGGCGGATTCGTGCTACCACCGGAAAAGGGCGTGCATGAGGACGTCATCGCACTCGACTTCTCTTCCATGTATCCTACTATCATGATTTCCTTTAATGTCTCACCCGATACTTTTGTAGAACCGAATGAAGCCGAAGAAGAATCGGATTTATATGTCGCACCTGAGGTGGGGCATGCATTCAAGAAGGCGCCGGATGGATTCTTTAAAAGTATAATGAGCGATTTGATTACGAGAAGAAAGGCGATAAAGGCGGAAATGAAGAAATATGACAAAACGAGTGACGAATATCGGTTGTTAGACATACAGCAGCAGAGTGTCAAAATCCTCACGAATAGCTTTTATGGATATACAGGGTGGAGTGCGGCGAAGTTTTACAAACGAGAATGCGCTGAGGCGACGACGGCATGGGGGCGGCATTTTATAAAGCGCGCGGTGACCGTGGCTGAGGAGCACGGATTTAAGGTTATCTATGGCGACAGTGTGATGAAAGATACTCCTGTCTTAATAAGAAGGCAGGGTGGCGTTGAGATAATACCCGTAGAGGATCTGGACATCGCACCACGGACTATGAGCGGAGGCAGAAGAGAGGTTAAAGGCGTTGAAGTCTTAACTGAAAACGGATGGAGCAGGGCAGAATACGTGCATAAACGAAAGACCCGGAAGAAAACATACCGTATTCTCACAAGAGTGGGTTTTGTGGAGGCGACAGAAGACCACAGCTTTGTCGTAAATGGTAAAGAGATAACGCCAAAAGATTTTAAACTCGGCGACAGGATAGATCTGGTTCATTATACATTGGAGACGAAATATGAAGTGGATGATGATTTAGCGTGGCTTATTGGATTTTACATCGCCGAGGGTGGTTGTGGCAGGTATGAAACGAAATCAGGCTTAAAATATCAGTGGAAGATAGATAATTCGGATATCGACCTGCTTGAGAAGTGCAGGTTCATTTTGAAAAAATACGGGCTTAACACGAGCATATTGGATGTTAGAGAGAGTTCTGCGACTTACAGACTTGTTCCTTCTGGGAACATAAAGCTTTTTTACGAACTTTTCAAGGAGTGGTGTCATACAAAGAGGGGCGACAAGAAGATACCGGGATTTATTTTGGAAGCGAAGAGAGCCCCGAAAGAATCTTTTTTACGAGGGTTATGGGCAGGTGACGGGGGCAAAGATAAGCGGACAAAAATACTTAAAATCTCGCTCACTGATAAATCCGTGGTTGCGGGGCTTTGTGCAATGCTGAACAGCCTAGGATTCGAATATTCCCTGGGTGTCCGGAGGGATAAAGAGAACGTTATACGAGTGCGCATAGTGAGGAATAAAGCGGACAAGCGACTGGCCAGCGGGGATATCATAAAGAGAATGGATGTGAAAGAGGCGAATGACCATGTATACGATGTAGAAACAGAGAACCACCACTTCTGCGCTGGTGTTGGAAACATGCTTCTCCACAATACCGATAGCATATTCGCGAAACTCCCGCTTGCTGTTGAGGGGGAAGGGGATAGAAAAACGGCGATATTGAAAAAGGCGCGGGAAGTTTCAGAGCGAATTTCCGAAGAGCTCCCGCTGGAACTTGAGATACAGGACTTTTTCAAGTCTATTTTCTTTACGGGGAAGAAGAAAAGGTATGCCGCACTCACCGATAAAGGCGAAATCGTGGTTCGGGGGTTGGAAGTGCGCCGGGGGGACTGGTGCGAGCTGGCGAAGGAAGTGCAGACGAAGGTGATAGACCTCATTTTAAGGGAAAAAGACCCTGCTGCCGCTGTGAAATATACAAGAAGCGTAATACAGGGATTAAAAGAGGGGAAAATACCCTTAGATAAGCTAATAATCTACAAGACGCTTACCAGAAAGATAAGTGGGTATGAAACGAAGCAAGCGCACGTTATAGCGGCTGAAAGGGCTTTAGCCTCTCGTATCGTATATGAAGTGGGCTCGAAAATACCTTACGTGATACTAAAAGGAGTGGGGAAGACGAGTGACCGTGCTTTTCCCGTAGATCTTATAGAGAGAAGCGAGGGGAATGAAATGACCGCAGAGGGGAGAAGATACCAAATTGACACCGCTTATTACGTCCAGCATCAGGTAATACCCGTTGCCCATAGGGTATTGCAACTTTTTGGTTATGACATCTCCTCTTTTGAAGATGTGAGGCAGAAGACATTAGGGCATTGGTTTTGATGAAGTTCCAGAGGTCATAGAACCGAAAAGCTTATATATACCCTCCCATTATTTAATCATGGTGATAGAAATGGCTGAACTACCAATAGCACCTATAACCAGGTTAGTGAGAAACGCAGGAGCCGATAGAGTAAGCGAAGATGCAAGTCAGGCATTAGTGAAGGAATTAGAAAGATACGGCGAAAAGGTGGCAAGAAAAGCCGTAAGCCTCGCTAAGCATGCCGGAAGGAAGACAGTGAAAGAAGAAGACATTCGGGAAGCGATAGAATAAAAAAAAAAGTTGAATATAGGGGGAATGTAGAATATACAAAATTCACCCCTTTTTTATTTTTTCCCCAAACAAAATTTGATTAAAGAAATATTTTAGAGGTTTTTTTTCTTTTCCGTAAACGCTTTTTGTGGGGCTCTGCCCCACGACCCCGCAAGCCCTTGTAAAGGGCTTATTTCTAAAAGAAAAAGGTTTATTTATGTGTCACTTCTACTCAAATTCTCCATCCTTCTTATCCCGTCTATCTCTTTTACAACCTCGACAACCGCTTTTGGCACTAAATCAGCCCATTGTTCGTGGTTAAGCATTCGTCGCCTTATTTCCGTCCCCGCATATTCTTTACGGTTGAATAGCGAAGGAGCGCGCACTTCATAGCCTTTTTCGTCAAATAAACGCCCTATCAACGGATTATTTGTAAGTACTACATCCACGGGGGGTATCAATGACTGCACGTGTGAAACCCAGACTGCGTTCCAGTTAACGTCCAGAATAGGGACGATGTAAAAATTAAAAACGCCGTCATCTCTTAATGACTTTGAAATCATCAGATACCGTTCCCCCGCAGTAAAGGGGTTCTCCAACTCGTGGCTTCTTTGCGCAGACCCTATGCAGATAATGACTTCATCCGCTTCTGAAGCTATCTCCTCTATTACCGCATGATGCCCGAGATGGTAGGGCTGAAACCGCCCTATGTATAGCGCTCTCATTTCTCTTTTATTATTCTTTCTACCTTTAAAATATTTATAATCGTGTTTCCCTTCATAAGATGAAACTAAAAATTATATTTGTATATTCTATTATTAGAAAGCGGGGAGGTTAGAAAAAATGGCTGATCTGAGTGAGAAGAAAGTTTTAATGGTTGTAGCACCGGAAAATTTCCGTGATGAGGAGTTAAAGGAACCAATGGCGATTTTTACACGCTCGGGAGCTGAGGTAACGATAGCTTCAAAAGGCGTTAATCGAGTGACGGGAATGTTTGGCGCGGAAGTAAAAGTGGATAAAGATTTGGCGGAGGTTAGTGCCGGGGATTATGATGCGGTGATTTTCGTTGGTGGGTCTGGAGCTGACGTGTACTTTAACGATTCAAGAGCCCTTGCATTAGCTACCAATGCCTTTAAAGAGGGGAAGATTGTAGGTGCGATTTGCATAGCGCCTTCCATTTTGGCAAACGCGGGATTACTAAAAGGAAAGAAGGCAACTGCTTTTAGCTCGCAAAAGAAAAATTTGGTGAAAAAAGGAGCGAATTATACCGGAGCGGCGGTTGAGCGCGATGGGCGGATAATTACGGGAAGAGGACCGGAAGCAGCCGAAGAATTTGGCAATGAAGTGGCATCTGCTCTTGAATGAAAATCGCTTCGACAAATACCAATTCCCCTATCCCAACATCTTACTCATGCACCCTGCTATCAGTCCACCAATGGCATCGTCCATGAACACGTCCAATCGGCTCAATATCCCCGGTTTCCTCGTATCATAATAAAAGAAATTAAAAAGCGCTTTTTTACCGCCTATATACTCTGCTATGTCAATCCCTATTAACTCGTCGGCAACGATACAGGCTGCGTCTTCTTCTCCCGCTTCCCCAGCTCTTCCCTTTCTTATCTCTTCCTCATCCATGCGAAATGCCGCTGCCAGCAGCAATGCCACGTTCACATCCGAACATTCTTTCTTTATCGTTTCTTCCAACCTCTTTTTTAGCTCTTCCTTTCCGACTTCTCCTTCCACCGGCACGTAGAGCTCCAGAGCCGTTGATACCATGTCCTCTAAATGTATCCCTCGTTCCTCCAGCCTCGTAAGTATCGGTCTGTCCGCTTTTAACTTATCGTGCCGAAAAAGGGCTTCCATTACTCCTTCTCTTACGACTTCGTAAATCACTTTTCCTAATTTTGTCGCTTTACCTGCGAATATCTCCTCTTTTCTTCCTTCTCCTTTCCCTTCTCCATACCCATAACAGGCAACAACCACGGAATCCGTAGAGTCGCCGGTGAATAAATCCCCTTTTTCATCGTGCACGTCAAGGTCGAAGAAAGCGGCTGTTTTCGCTTCCGTCGCTACTATCACTGCATTCGCCATTGCCGATTGCGACAGGTTATTATTTATCAACAGGATTATGTTTACTGTTGATTTGCTACGCTTTGATATGCCCGCGGTTATAATAGCAGTTACGTCCTCTTTCTCTATGATTCTTGCATTATTCATCGCGACCGCGGTCATCATTCCAACTACTCCATCCTTTTCTAAACCTTGCTCATCCAGAAAAGAATCGAACAGTTCAAATGCGTTTACTTTGAAATCGCTGCTCACGTTCAAGTTTAATATCGTTTTCGCACTAACGAAACCACCGTTATAGACCGCGGAACTCAGCACTTTGAAATCGCCGTGCACCGCAATGTATCCTTCCTCGCTTTCTATTTTCATACAATGCTCCTTTTATAACCACAGATTACACAGAATTCCACAAGATTTTTTATTTTTACTTTTCGCTAATATCATTCCCTCTGTGCTAATCTTGTGAAATCTCGTGGTTTTTTACCTTAGCTATACAAAATATGTCCTTTTTAGTAATTTATAAGTCCCCAGGAAACACCGCCAGTGCATCCATTAACCGCTCATTCTCCTCCTCCGTTCGCACGGAAAACCGTATATGAGAAGGCAAGCCAAAAGAAGTGCAATCTCGCACCAGTAGCCCCTGCGTCAAAAGCTCTCTTTTCACTTCCTTTGCTTTTCCCACGTCCAGAATATAAAAATTCGCATCCGAATGTATATGCAGATTAAGCGCTCTAAGCCGTGTTTCCATTCTTCCCTTACTCCTTTCTATCTTCTTCATCGTCTCCGCTAAAAAAGCAGCATCCTCTATCGCCGCCTCTCCTACCTTCTGTGCAAGCACGTCAACACTCCAGGGTGCTTTTACTTTCCTCATCGCACTTATAATCTCCGTTGACGAAATCGCATATCCTATTCTCACGCCCGGTATAGCGAACGATTTCGTTAAAGACCGCAAAATAATCATATTTCGAGTAGAAAAATCATGCGATGGAAAAGCATTCCTTACAAAATCCACATACGCTTCATCAACCACTAACAACGCATCAGCTTTTTCAGCTTCTTCCATTATCCGCTCCAGTTCCTTTTTACCGAGATACTGCCCCGTTGGATTGTTTGGATTGCAAATAAATACCACGTCATCCTTCTCCATTTCCTCTTCAATTAGCTCTGGATAGACCCGCAGACCCGGCATTTCTACACGTTTGATTTTCGCACCCATCATCTTCGCTGCAACCTCATATTCGCCATAAGTGTGTTTCGGCAATAGCACCCTATTTTTTACAAAGGAAGTTGCTACAAGCTGTATAAGCTCTGAAACACCCGCCCCTACTAACACTTCCTCCTCCTCGCATCCAATTTTTTTTGATATTTTTTCCCTTAACTCGCGTGATTCGGTGTCCGGATATAAACTTATTTCTGCCATTGCTTCTTTTATCGCATCGTAAACAAAATCCGGCGGTCCATAAGGGTTTAAATTCGCACTGAAGTCTATTACTCCCCCCTTCTTATCACTTTCCACTTTTCCGCCATGCTCACAAATTTCTAGCCCATGTAACTGAGTTCTTGGTTTTATCATTTTCAGCTCCTATTTTAAATCTGTTATAAATGACATTTTAGAGGAAAGAGATACTTAATAACTTTCAATTCCATATTGTGACTATACTATTCCATTTAAGACTTTTGCTAATACTTTTTGCAGAAAAAACTTAGATGCCCCCTCTATTTCTCCTTCCCAAAGCAGTTTTTCTTTCAAGGAGACGGCATTAAAAGTTTTTTACCTCCGTCAGTGGCCATCCACTGGTTCTGCCTACCTACTCTTTTCCCTTTGACTAAACCTTGACTTACTAACTTCCACAGATGAACTTGAGCAGTATTCCATGCTATACCTACTTCTTTAGCAACCATTTCCGTTGTAACGGGCCAATCTTCTTCTATGAGATATCTTAAGATGTTGGTTTCAATTTCATCCATGTTAATCGTATTTCATTGTGAAACGTATTAAACATATGTCGTTAAGAGATATTTTTCGAAAATTTTATATACTCCAAATGATCAGTCTTATGAACAATCATTATGATACGTCACAATTCAAAACCAAAACTAAAGGTAGTGTTACTACTTGTCTTATTGTTTTTATTTGCGTCAATTGGAGACATAGGAGCACACTCCGGTTGTTGTTCTTGGCATGGCGGGGTTTGTAGTTATCAGTGTTCTCATGGCGGTATCGGTTATTGTTGCTGTGACGGGACTTCTCTCTCGGCGACATGTGCTCCTTATTATGCACTTTGTAGCGATTATACCAATCCGCAAGTTACAAGCGAAACTGCAACGAGCATCACTGCTACATCAGCAACACTTAATGGTGTCCTTGATTCAACAGGCGCGCCCGTAAAAGAACATTCGGGTGCTATTACTTGCCAGCTATGGTTTGAATACGGAAAAACAGCATCTTATGGCTATTCCACACCTGAACAGTCAAAATCATCAGCAGGCTCATTTAGTACAAGCATATCGAGCTTGGATGATGATACCACTTACCACTTCAGAACAGTAGCATCAAGCGGTGTAGGCACCGATTACGGATCCGATCTGACTTTCACAACAGATACACCAACACCAACGCCAACATCTCCTAATTGGACTAAGAAAGCTGATACACCTGCTACTGGTGGATATGGTGAAGCAGTAGTTGGCACTGACGATTACATATACATTGCGAGATGCATGTATATTTCTTCTACTCCTTATTTCTGGTGTTATAATCCAACAACGAATAGTTGGAATCCGAGGGATACATCAGGACTTCCAACCGGAGCATTTAGAAATGGCGCTGCACTTGCATGGGATTATGACAATTCAATCTATGCTTTACTTGGTGGGAGATATAGCGACAGTAACCGCCGTCTTTTTTATCGCTATGATAGGTCAAATAACAGTTGGGAACAATTGACAGATACACCCCATGCCCAAGGTGCTGGTGATGCCATAGCATGGTCGGGATACGATGACCTGATTTATGCAATATTAGGAAGTAAAGAGCATGGAACGGTTTTTGCTTGCTATAATATTTTCACCAATTCATGGAATGCTTTGTCTTTTAATCCAAACTGGACAACTACTGACGACGGTGCTTCTTTGGTCTGGACAGGTGGAGAATATTTATATGCACTGCGGGGAGAATATGATGAGACTGTTCCAAATGGAGATTTTGCTCGCTATCACATTCCCACAAAGGCTTGGGAAGATATGAGCCCTGTACCTGAGAGCGAAGGCGTTGGAGACGGCGGCTCTTTGCTATGGGTTAATGAGTATCCGGATTATATACTCGCTCTTGGCGGCGGTAGTTGTTTAGAAGATCCCGGATATAACTTCTATCGTTATAGCATTTCGCCTGACAATTGGGAACAATTAGAATCCCCTCCCTGCCCAACAGGGTATTATGTTGGAAATAGGCTGGGAGTTGCTAATGGACACATCTATTATTGGCAAGGTGCTCCCTCAACTTGGGATTGCGGTGGAAAGGCATTCTATATGTTTGAATTTGAAATATCCTTCCCGATTTTTGATACAGGCCCGGGGACTTATCCAAGCATCTTCGGCGTGCATAATGGAACAATCACGTCAAATCAAACAATGAACGTGTCAAAGCTTTACACTTATCCCTGCGTAGGAACCGGTGGGCATACCGAATACGCAAGGATATGGAACTCGACTTTGGATGAAATAGCAAAATGGGATGGTTACAAGGGAGATTGGCACAACATTTTCTTTAATGAAACTTTCACGCTTGTAGCCAACGAAACTTACAACTACACCATAAAAACAGGCTCTTATCCCCAGATAATCCATAGACATACAACGAATGCTACTGTGGGAACAATCACATGCGAAGAGTTTATAGATGCCAATGGAAAAATATACAACAATTGGATACCTGCTATAAAGTTCTTTTGGTAAAGCTTCTTTTCAAGAAAAAGGTTCTAACCAACTCCATCCTGCAAAATAAAGGATAACCATCACCACGACACAAACAAAAGCGAAAAAAATCGTGCTTCCTTTTGCAATTCTTATCGCACCCGCTATATGCTCGCTTCTCGCATCCTCAAAACTTTCTCCCACGGTATAGTGCCCAACCTTCTCCAGCTTCACTTTTAACGCACGGCTCATCGCCACTATTGTCAAAGGAACTTTTTCGTTCTCATAACTTCTCAAATCGCCCAGTTTTGAACCGCTCAGCAACAGAATCAACCACGCTGCAATCCTCTCCGGTATGTAATTCATCACGTCATCGGATTTCGCGGAAAACCAACCGAAATGCTCGTATCGCTTGTTTTTATACCCGACGACAGCATCTAACGTATTCACCACTCGATAGCACATGGCACCAAAGACGCCGAATAATGCGAAATAGAAGAAAGGGGCAATGACACTATCAGTCGTGTTCTCAGCCACGGATTCTATGGTTGCCGAGTCGAGCTGCGACGTATCCAAACCCGCCACGTCTCTACTTACTATCTTCCCTACTGCTTCTCGCTTCTCTTCCAAATTCCCCGCTTCCATCGCATCTCTTCCATACCTTTCCAATCCTTTTACCGTAAAAGTCATCTTGAAAATAAGCGACCCTAAAACGATATATACGAGTTCAGAATGTATGCGGAGGAGCATTAAACAGGGTAATGCGAAAATAGCAAGTATCACTATTGGATATATCACGCCAAGGAGTTTCTCTTTTCTCTCGTTCCCCCGCCTCGTTCTTCTATCAAAAAAATACATCAGCCGGCTTATCCACACGATAGGGTAATATTTTTCTCTTTTCTCCGGCGGGTCTCCTATTGTTACGTCTATAAGTATTGCGATTAGAAAAATAATCACGTGTTCCAGGAGCAAATTCATTTTTATCCGCTTTTATCCGGCTCTATTTCAATCGCAGCCTCCAGCTCAACCTTTTTTTTTCCTCTTATTATCGTGCTCCTCATATACCACGAAATCTTCACGCCTATAAACGATATGATAATCGCACCAAGTATGGAGAAGAAGAGGTATAGATAGCCCATCGGATAATTACCCCTGCTTAACAAAATTATACATTCACTCCCTCCCCATAGCATTAGCCCTGAGGCAAATATAGAAAATAATATCGCCCACTGCCTCACTATTCTTTCCCGTTCTATGAGCATATTCATCATCTTCCCAATAACCGGTGCGAGTGCTGCCCCCACATACCACCATATCGCCCCCTTGACATAGTACACCAGGCCCGTTAATAATATACGCTCACCTGCTTCAGGCAAGTCTTCTATATATTTCGTATATTCCACGATACCTTGAGAGGTACCTGCCAGGAGTAACACGAGTGCACAGATGTAAGTGACAAAAGAGATCTTACCGCTGTATAAGGACTGCTTCACGGTCTCAAAGAACTCAGTCATAACATTCTCACGCCCCATTCCCTTAAGCAGCATGTAAATTCCTGCGAATCCCAAAGTCAGTCCGACTGCCCACCTTAACTGCCCAACAAGCAAAAAAATGGAAAAAGCGAGCAGAATAAGGCCTATGGGCGGCAAGAAAGTGCGAGAAAACCGCGGGTCCTCGAACAATCTCTTTATTACATAAAAAGTGCTTTCCAATGGCTCACTCTGCCTCACCACCACTCTCCGCACGGAATCTATCTTCATCCTTGACTGTATAATGGGTACAATCCATTCGTCCTCCGCACCGTCACTCACGAGAATCGCGGAATCCGCTCCGGATTTTGACAGAACGTCATCCAGTTCTTTTCCAATCTTTATGTCCGCCGTTATTCCAACCTCTTTATCGCCTGCGACCAAAACGACTTCTGCCTCAACGCCTTCTTCACTTGAGTTCACCCTTTCGTATATTCTTATCGCTTCAAATATCGCATTTATGTCCGAATCTTCGGAATCGGCAAGTGCCAATTTTGTCGCTGCCGATAAACTCGCCTCTCTACCTATAACCGGCGTCTCTAACCCCGCTTTCTCTCCTATGTCATTATCCCGGTCTACGCAAATAACAAGCGTCTTAACCTTTTTAATCATCTGTTATTTTTATTCCCCGCTTCAATATATAAACGTTTCTCAGAATTGCGTCAGTTTCAACTGTCTCGCTATGCACACTTCACCCGGTATTTCTACCGGATATTTTCCAGTCAGACAGCCCAGGCAAAGATTGTTCGCATCTATTCCCACGGAATCTATCAGCCCTTCCATGCTGAGATACCCTATCGAATCGGCATTTAAAAACTTACTGATCTCTTCCGTGCTCCTCTTTGAAGCCACTAACTCATCCCTCGTTGGCGTATTAATGCCGAGGTAGCAGGGTGCTATTATCGGTGGGCTTCCTATTCGCAGATGCACCTCTTTCGCACCTTTTTTCTTCAAATACTCCACGATTCGCCTCGAAGTGGTCCCTCTCACTATGCTATCATCCACCAGAACTATTCTTTTTCCCTCCACGTTGGCTCGCACGACGTTTAATTTCAGCCTCACCGCAGTATCTCGTGACGTTTTCTCCGGCATGATAAAAGTCCTTCCCACATACCTGTTTTTTATGAATCCTTCCATATAATCGAGCCCTGCTCGTTTCGCATAGCCTATTGCAAACGTGATACCGGAATCAGGCACCGGTGATACCATATCTGCTTCTACACCATGCTCCTCTGCCAATCTCGCTCCTATCTTCATCCTCACGTCGTACACCAACCGCTCATCTAATACCGAATCCGCTCTCGCAAAATAGACGTATTCAAATACGCAATGAGCGGTGTTCACCCCCCTATATAACTGATAACTTTCTAAATCGTTTTCTCTTTGGAACTCTGCCCCACTACTCCGCAAGCCCTGTGAGGGTTTAATCATCAACACCTCGCCAGGTCTTACGTCTCTTACTAAATCCCCGCCTAACATGTCTATCGCAGGACTTTCCGATGCTATTACATACCCTTTACTATTTCCCTCGTTCCCGTCTCTTATTTCACCGAAACACAAAGGTTTAATGCCCAAAGGGTCTCTAACCGCTATTAACGTGTTATCCATCAAGATAGCCAACGAATAAGACCCGACAACTCGTTTCATCAGTTCCTTGATTGCCTCTACCGGGTCATGTCGCACCAGCTCCTTCGCAAGTAACTGTGCCATCACCTCCGTGTCGGTATCAGAATGAAAAATCCTGCCTTCTCTTTCCAACTCGCTTCTTAACTCCGCAGTATTGACGAGGTTGCCGTTATGTGCAATAGCAAATTTCCCTTTCCGGTAGTTCACGAGCAAAGGTTCTGCATTTTCTACCTTCGACGACCCCGTCGTAGAATACCTGACATGACCTATGCCAATGTTCTCTTTTAGCGATTCTAATTGTTGTGTATCAAAAACTTCATAAACAAACCCCATCCCCTTTATCAGTGGTATATCCCCCGCATTC
>JADHYP010000003.1 GCA_016782355.1 Candidatus Syntropharchaeum sp.
GATGTTATTCTAAATTAAATATTCGGGAATTTAATTGGTTTTTTATGCCACTTCATACACCCCTCGGAATACTTTTGACCTGTCTCTTCGTCACTTATTTCTTCGATGAAAAAAGCAGGAAGTTCGTCTTCACAAACCTGATGGCCGGCGCATTCTTACACCTTTTCCTGGATGTTTTACAAATACACTGGGGCACTGCGTATTACTTGTTTTATCCGTTCTCATGGGTAAAATTTGAAATTGGCTTGTTTTGGCCTCATCAGAGTATCTATTTTATACCGGTTCTGTCACTTGTTGCGGCTGTTATAATTTCAATATTGGTAGTTGAAAATGGCGAATTTGGAGTTAGAAACCGGAATGTTTGAAGTTAGAGGTCGAAATCCTTGCCGCCGATTCAAACCTTTCCCTTATGAATTCGGCATCCAGAGATGCGAGAAGCCAGCCTGCACGAGGTCCCGAAGGTTTTTTCAACAATGCGATATAAATTGCCCTAAATATCTCTTTCGCTTCCACGTTTGTAGCGGAGGCAACTTCGTATATTTTATTATGCCAATCGTCAGCACTCGGAGTCTTACCTTCCTGTAATTCCTGTGCCAGGAGCTTCAATGCCTTTTTTTGCACCTCGGACAAGCTTTTTAGTTCCTCTGTCGGTAACGCCGATTGCAATTCGAACTTCAAGCTTGGAGGCGCGTATTCCCGCAGCCAATTTTCCACATACCGTGCTTTTTCACCTATCTCCTTTATTTCTTCTTCGTTTTCTTCACGAACCTCATATCCACTTCTCCTGATGACATTCAGGAGTTCAGAGAAGTCACCTCGTGCAATTTGCACAAGCGTTAAGAGATGCCGAAAAGGTATTTTTCCCGCAACACCGCTTCCTATTTCGCCTATTTCTCGCTCGTATTCATCCATCAGGTTGAGTAGTGGTAATGAAGGGTCAAATTCTATGTGCTTTTCTGGTCGCACTCGCGAGATGACGTGCTTTAAAATTTCTGGTGGCACTGCTTCTAATATCGCGTGCACCGGAACGTTCGTTCCCATGGATGAAGACATAGCCGTAACTTTCGCCTTCGTTCCTTCTACCGGCTTCGTCTTTAAGAGGATGTGTTCAAAAGGGATAGGATACGGTGCTTCGTAATTATATATTTCCAAAGCGATTCTCTTTCCAGTGTCAAAAGAGCCGCCGGGAGCGGCATGGTCTTTGCCAAAAGGCTCGATTGTAACGCCAAGGATTTTCCATCTCGCTGCCCAGTCCACCCGCCATGCTAATTTACCGCCGCCTTTAAACGAAGCAGCACCCTTGTTTCCACATTCGCACTCGTAATACACTTCCTCCTTATTTATGTCGTATCGCTTTACAATTGCGGACGTGATTCTGCCACACGCGTCACAGAGAGGATTAAAAGCAGTCCATTCTTCCGGCACTTGCCTACCTGAAACTTCCTCTATTATCCTCGACAAATCTTCTCTTCTCGCAATCGCTTCCTTTATCACGTCCGCGTACATCCCCGACTTATACATCGCGTCGGCTTTGAAAATCTCTATTTTTATGCCCAAATCAGTTAAAGAATCAAGGAACGGCTGTAGATAGTGGTCTGCGTATGACGAATGGCATCCCTCGGGGTCTGGTATCTCTGACAATGGTTTTCCTACATGCGCTTCGTATTCTTCAGGAAGGAAAGAGTATCTTCGTCTGAGGGGGTCGAAAGTGTCTGCAACGTAGATGAGTCTCGCATCCACGTCCATATCCAGAAGAGCGGAATGCACCGCATCTCCTATTATTATCTCTCGCAGGTTCCCCACGTGAATATCGCCGGAGGGCGTAATACCGGTAGCAAGAACGTGCTTTTTCTCTTTCCTTCGCTTTACTATGTCCTCTGCGATTGCTAAAGACCAGTGCATTTTTGTTAATAATACTATGGTGGCGAGGAGAAGATAAAAATAAGAATTGTATTCTGTTATCGAAAAACTTTTAAGCGAAAGCTTCTAACATAAAAGTATGTCAGAGGTTATGCAAAGGGCACAGGAAATCTTTAAGGAGGCGGGCTTTGGTAGTCTTGATGATGCGGTATTTTCTTTCGCCATGCTTCTCGCTAAAGCAAAATTGAGCGAGTTTGAAGAGGAATGTGAGGTATTCAAGCGGAAATATGGCGATTTTGAGAGATTTAAAAGAAATGTGGAGGGAGGAGAAAAGGAAAGCTTTGGGGAGTGGGACGACTACCTTGCTTGGCGTTTCGCAGAGGAGGCTCGAAAGTTC
This sequence comes from Candidatus Syntropharchaeum sp., assembly GCA_016782355.1. Lineage (GTDB taxonomy): Archaea > Halobacteriota > Syntropharchaeia > Alkanophagales > Methanospirareceae > WJOV01. The sequence continues at coordinate 2,258 of JADHYP010000003.1, forward strand.
TGGAAGCGAGAAGTCCGGGGGCTTAAAGTTCTCGCCACTGGGGTGTGAATCAGCGAAATGCTTTCCTCCATTCTAATCGTGAAGAAATTGGAGAATAGAAAGGATGTGCGTCATTCCATGACCAGCAATTAACTTTCTCCACCACTTTTTGTAGTCACTTGGATTTGTTTGTGATTTGGAGTTTTCCAGGGGCTATATTATCCTGACTTTGTCACATTTCGAATTTACCGCAGAGAACGCGGAATTAGAGGTTTAGTTTATTAGCGGTTCAGCTCGTTAGCTAAACCTCTAAATATATCCTCTGCGTTCTCCGTGAACTCCGCGGTTAATCTGACAATGTCAAGTTATTATAAACCTCCGAAATAGCCCAACAAAATTGCAAAAATACCTCCAAATAACGTAGCTATGATGTTTACGCCATGCTTATTCAATCGAAATTTATAAAAATGTTTGTCTTCAAGCGTAGCCCCGAGGAGGCTGTCTATGAGGCAGCCAAAAAAACCGGCTAAGAGGCAAACGAGAAAGAAAATAGCTTTTAGATTCGGTTGAGCACCAGAACAGAGGTATGGGTTGATGAACGAGAGACTAACGAGTGCAATCAAACCGGAACCGAGCAGTGCCGCGCCAAGACCTGGTAAACTAACGCCGCCATTCGTGCCCACGGGCACCTTTTTAAGAGTTGTAATTAACCTTGGATTGCCTTCCGCTTGCCCGATTTCTGTTGAAAACGTGTCCGAGCAGGCGGTAGCGATTGCGCCTGAGAAGCCGAGCAAGAGGACATTGTCCCGGGAAAGCGCATACAAAACGGCGAAAAACAACGGTGACAAGCCGTTGCCCAGCACGTTATTCATGCCCCGCATGCCTTTATTACCTTCTGCAACACCCAGCTTCGCTTTCCTATCATATTTATATTTCGTAACCAAATTCCCGAACAGGAAGAACGCGAGCAGCACGAGCACACCCGCATAACCAAATTCGAGCCCGAACGTTAACAGAATTATCACGCCGAGCGTGAACGTTCCGATAAACGCAGAAGTGTTTATTTTACGCTTCAAATATGCATAAAGCACGAGCGAAAATGCTATCAATACGGTAAGCGCAGTTACAGTTACCAGGAGGTGCTGGTGCTCGCCGAAAAACATGATAACTTATTAGGAATTTAATCAATATAAAAGCTCTGCATTTTGCAATTACGTAGAACTCTATCTCTCCTCCGCTTCCGTTTTATCCCTTGCTGTTTTATATCGCGTAAAAGAAAAACTATTTCTTTTGGTAATGCATTTCTTTCTAAGAGAAGGTTTAAATAAAGGTTGGTTTCAATGCAACTTCCTACGAAATATAGCAGCGGATGTAAAAGCATAGACGAGTTGTTAGGCGGAGGCTTCGAATCCGGCACTGTGACCCAGCTATACGGCGAGGCGGGCAGTGGGAAGACCAATATTTGCCTTCAAACAGCGATGGAATGTGCTAAAAACGCGAAGGGCGTAATTTTTATAGACAGTGAAGGCTTTTCTCCGGAACGATTCTTACAAATAGCCCGTGCCGGTGCAAGTGCAAGTGCAAGTGGAGATGCTGAAGATGTAGAGGGCATAGCACGGAGAATTATAATCTTCGAGCCTCATAGTTTCGAACAGCAGACGTCCTGCATAGACGAGATTGAGGCGGTAATAAAGGAGAAGGAAGGTAAAAGCGGAGTTGCACTTCTAATCCTTGACTCCGCTACGCTCTTCTACCGGTTAGAGCTTGACGATGAAAGAAGCATATATTTGAGGCGCGTATTGGCGAATCAAATAATGCATCTTCTGGAAATTGCCCGGAAGCATGACCTTGCGGTCATAATAACAAATCAGGTATATATGGATATAGAGAATGGTAATTTACGACCTTCCGGGGGATACGCTCTCGAGCATCTCTCTAAGGTAATCGTGCAGCTTGAGAAAGCGGCGGAAGGGCGTGGTAAAAGAAGAGCAGTCTTAAAGAAGCACCGGTCTATGCCTGAAGATACTTCTTGCGTGTTTTTCATCACGAGCAAGGGCGTGGAATAACTTTCTGGTTGTGATTTTTAATTGTGAGACCGCCTCTTGAGCGTGGGGATTTAGTTGCGATATTAGATGCTGGTACTTACGGGTTCTCGATGAGTTCGCAATACAATGGGCGACCGAGATGTGCGGAAGTGCTGGTTTGCGATGCCGCTGTGGACTTGATAAGGACGAAAGAAAGCGTTGAGGATTTGATAAGGAACCAGGTGATTCCGCAGCGGTTGATGTGATATACCTCTATAAAAGAATGCCTAACGATCAATGAATATCTTCCAATTTGTTTTTCATCGTAGGGACATCTCTTTTAACCGTATCCCAGACGGCATCTATATCTACACCAAGATAATCGTGTATCAATTTGTCCCTCATTCCCGCCATATCTTTCCAGGGTATTTCAGAATGTTTTTCCCTAATCTCCCCGGATAACCTCTTTGTAGCTTCACCTATTATCTCGATCTGCCTTATTACTCCGTCCTGTATAAGATGATCATCCATAAAGTCTTCGTATTCTACACCCCTGGTATACTCTTCTATTCGGGATATGGCATCTAAAATGTGCCTCAAATATACAGAGTCGTCTTTTTTCATCCGTAAATTACCTCCATTTCTTTCCTTATTGCATCAATCAAGTAGGGACTTATAGATTTCTCTGTCAACAAATCTACTTTTATTCCCAAGACTTCGGACAACTGTCTTTCTATTCTTACAAGTTCAAGAAGGCTTTTTCTCTCTGAAAATTCCACGATAATATCTATATCGCTTTCCGGTCTTTCCTCTCCTCTTACATAAGAGCCAAAGACCGCTATCTTTCTCGCCCCTTGATTTTTAAGTATCCGGGCAATCTTTTCAAAGATTTCTTCCTTCCTCATCATTTTTCACCTTTCAGAGCGGGGTTCAGAATTTCGGCTAACCGCGAATAACCGAACTCAAGTTCGGTTATCTTTCTAAATGAGGAATTAATCCGAACTACTTCGGTTATCCTCGACTCCGGACGAAACAGACGTTTGATCATTCTTCACCCCCTTCTCTAATTAAAAGTATCCAACGGACTTTTTATTTTGCCTATATCCTTATTGCTCACGTGAGTACATAAATATTTCTGTTGTTTTGCTGCTTCTATGACCCGGTAGTTCCTGGATATACCGCAAATCTGTCCAGCCTTCTAAGAGATGGGTAGCAAAGCTGTGACGAAGTGAATGTACATCCGCTCTTTTGAGCGTATCTTCGAAAGAGGATTTTGAAAAACCCACTGAAACATTGGAATATCACCCAAAAGTATATAGAATAGAAGATGAGGCGATAGAAGCAGTAAATCAAAATCAACTTTAGTTAATAATTTTTGATAAGCATCCATTACCTGTACTTTCTTATTGTTGGGTCCCAGGGTAATCTGACGTTTGTATTATGTAGTTCAAAATGGAGTGACCGGTACCTCATCAGCGCCAGATAACCCTATGGTATGGCAAAATTAAAGTATGTTTTCCCCTACAACCAGCCGCAGAAAAACTTTAAAAGGGAAAATCCGAGAGGATTTAGGGATCAATTGTAAATCTACTGATTATTCTCAAAATCAGAGGGAACCCCTCGGTTACAAATAGTGGTTTTTGAAAGATTGGTTATTTTAACTACACTGATGGCATTTTTTCAAAAATTGAACCCCTCTTGCCAATCGCAGGCGTAAGTAAGAAAAATGTCTTCTGTCGTAGGTGAGGAATCGGTAACTCTTTATATACTCATAATAGATATTCTAATTTAAACATATTTCTTTTCGGAAACATAGGGGGTTTTTGTTAGTATGGCTGAAGAAGACAGGGATGAAGTATTCCGGAACCCATCGGTAGTAGAAGTGGTATTCGAGGTTCGCTTTCCCCCTTTGTTTTATATTGATCAAAGAATTGGGGATTTTCAGTTGGAAATCATGGATGATTTTCCAAAGTCATCTCAAATCCTCGAAGAACCCATAATTATTGGTGCCGTTCAAAAAACTTTGACGGATGAGGAAAAACCAAAACCAACACAGATATGGCAATTTGAAAGTGAAAATGGTAAAAATAAGATTATGGTTCGCCCAAATAGACTCAACATTATATCTCATGAATACAAATCGTACGATAGTCCTACATTTAAAAAGAGGTTTAGAGATCTAATAGAAGATATTACAACTACCTTCCTTGAAAAAGTCCCAATAAGAAAGTTCTCACGTCTAGGTATTCGTTATATTGATCATTGTCCATTAGAAGAGAAAAGTAGTGGATATTTTAAGAGATTTTATGTACCAATATTTGACACAGATAACTACGATATAGAAAACATTATCGAAAATCATGTAGCAATAAGGATTAAAAAAGGGGATTATTATTTATTATTCCAATGCGGAATCCAAAAATTTGGTGATGTATATAAGTACGTTCTAGATTATGATGGTTATGCACAGGATATAGAAACTCGCAATTTTATTAATATTACAGATGAACTAAAGAAAATGATTAAAAAAGAATATTATTCAAATATAACTGAAGAATTTAAAGAGTATATGAGAAGTGACGCAACATGAAAATTAAAAATATTTCGGCAGGTTCTGTCGATATTGAATCGAAACATCCTGAAGAGGATTGTTCAGGAAACATAGGTAAAACATACGTTAGATATGTCACTTTTGACAAATATATAATAGGATTACTCAAAAATCTGACTAATGAGGTTGATGGGATTGAAAGTGTAAAGGTTCCAAAAAAGTTTTACACAGATGAACAATTCAGCAAGCGATTTGATTATTGGGATGTTGAAGAAGATGATGAATAGGATTATTTCGAAAAATGTTTTATAAAATGCCTTTAGATCAAAATGAAATCCGACAGGGCGATGTAACAACAGGATTGATCAGTTTTGGAGCTATAGCATACAAATTTCTCAGTGGTAATGATATTTGCGAATTCGATTCAAAACCATGTTTTGGAATTGATTTACGATTCAATTATAATGTTGTAATGACCCCTTGTTGTCAGATTAAAAAGGCGGATTATATTTCATTTTGCCCTTTGTATCCGGTATCTAAAAAGATCACGAATTTACGTAATAAAGAATACGTAAATGAAGATCCTGTGAGGATAAATGCACCTGTTCCGGCAGAAAAATGCGTGTCGGTTGCATATTGGAACGATAAATTAACTGAGGAACAAAGGCAGATGAGACAAGTCTATAAGAAAAGTTTCTATTTTCTCTATCTTTACCTCAACCATCTGCTACCCGAAGCGGATATGGAAGAAGCGGTATAGGCCCCTCCATATATAAAAATAAAGAGGGAGATGGCGGGAGTCGAACCCGCGCCACCTGCTTTTAAGGCATCACCTCGAGGACAGGGAGGGTTCATCTCCCATATAATAAATTATATTGTGTCCAAGCCAATATATAAACATTGCAGAATAATTGTTATAATGACAAATTATTTGGAAAGAAGCGACGGCCAAAGTGAAATTCGCCAAATTTCAAACAAAATAAAAAACAGTTAGCTGGTTTATAAGAAAAATTAAAAGTACACCTCAGGGGTTGTTTTTGAAGACGTGAGGCTATTTGTAATTTCTGAGTTCTAAAACAAATTTTTAAAAGTTGGCTTTTGGTTAATTATATTTAATTACATACAGATACACTCTGATTTTTCGGCAGTGGATCACTATGTAATATGACTATTCGATTCAGATTGTAGTTTAACTAACCTTTTAGAATTTCTTTTACTCTTCCGATTTCGCCGGATATAAGGCGGACTTTAATTCCATGCGGATGGTGTTGAGAATTTGTAAGAATGTCTTTAACTATACCTTCCGTTAGCTTTCCTGAGCGTTGATCCTTTTTAAGTACAATTGCTACCCGTATTCCAGGTTTAATATTCACTCGTTCAGTTCCATCCATAAAACAATATTCTCCTCATTCAATAGTTTCGTTGTATTACTTATCACAGTTTACGGATAAAAGAAGTTCGTCGAAGGCGAATTTGGGCAAAGCGAAGCAAGATATACGCTGTTAGCCGAAGTTAGCTTGTCATTTTTGCAATCTCTTAATTTCCTCTTCAATTTCTGGAATGCCCTCCATGTTATGTATTTTCTTTTTTCCGCCTTCTTTTATGGATATAACATAAAATACTTTACCCCCATATTCCTCAGTAAATTTTTTATGAGTAGCTTCTTGGATAGAATGTTCTTTAAATATTTGAGGAATGTGCGAGACATCTCCAGCGGGTTTAATCTGAAGCCCGATATAATTATCTTCTATCTTGATTAATACACAAACGGCAACCGTTATGTAAAATCCTATGACATTCATTCCATACTAAGCTAAGATTATTAATATAATCTTCATAAGAATCATTATAACCTATCTGCTTCCCATCGCCATAATCTTTCATCTGTCTTGAATCGCCAATTATTATTTTGTGTAGCGTTAAAACCGATTTTTAGCATATAGTTCTTTCCAGGGTGAATGCCCGCATTTTTTAAAAAGGCAAAACCGAAAATCTTCTATAACGTTCTTTAAAGGTGTCCTTATTCCTTCTGCGGGATGTGGATCGTAATCTCCATGTATTGCAACAACAGGACATTTAATTTGTTTTCCAAATTCTAAAAGTGATCCTGTTTTTGATGCAAGTTCGCCAAGCCTGGTAATTTTTTTATCTTTTTCTTCTGTTTCGGGAGAATTTAATTCATCTACAATAAATTGGAATTCTTTCTTTTCTTCCGAGCTCAAACGGCTGAGTCTATTTTCTTTTAAACTTTTGACGTATTTCTCTTCAAATGGACCACTGCCGACAAGAATTAGTTTATTTGTCAAAGAAGGATATCTTGCTGTTATAATATATGCTAACCATGCTCCCCAAGAATGTCCAATTAATGTAATGGGTAAGTCTCCAAAGGCCTTTAGGACATCGTATAATTCCAATACTTGCCCTTCGAGAGACGTTTTAGTCTGGATTGGTTCTAATACACCATAATTCTTTGATAATTCTCTTGCAATTGCAGCAACACTACCCGGTGCTCCAGGTCCGCCATGAATCACAGCAACTTGAAATGGTTCTTCTCCGTAATGTCTAACGTTTATCATTATTCTCTCTCTGACTTATACTATTAGTCAATACGGTATTTCGTCTAACAACTTATATCCGAACCGGGTTCGTATATACCCACTTCTGCAGACTTCTCCATCTTCACTTATCATCCCCCCTCCTTTTATCTGTAAACTATCCAACGGAAACGGACTTTTTATTTTGCCTATATCTTTATTGCTCACGTGAGTACATAAATAGTTCTGTCGTTCTGCTGCTTCTATTCTACGATCCAGTAGTTCTCGGATATATTTTATATTCCTGCCGCTCTACCGAAGATGGGTAGCAAAGCTGTGACGTAGTGATTTTGAGCGTATCTTCGAAAGAGGATTTTGAAAAACCCCCTGAAACTGTGAAATATCCCCAAAAAGTATATAAAATAGAATAGAAGATGGGGCGATACAAGCAAGCAGTAAATCAAAATCCACTATATTTTTCCGCCACATCTAACCGCAGAAAAACTTTAAATGCGGGAATCCGCGAGGATTTAGGGGTAAATTGTAAACCTCCTGATTATTCTCAAAATCAGAGGGAGCCCCTCCACGGCATTATGTTTTGTGCTCAAACTTGAATGTAAGCTCAACTTTCAGAATTATTTTTTTCTATTCTCATTAAAGCCGAACTTAAATTTGGGAAAGCTTTACGTAAATTAGTTTTCGTTGCATTCCTAATTAATTCCTTATCCTTTAATCCCGTACTCCTTAAAAACCTTCTTATGTCGTTTTTAGTTGGTTGAACATCAGATCCGTATTCGAGTTTTATTAGCATGGCTAAATCCTCTTCAATGCATCTTTCTTTACCGGAAATAGCAATATAGACACCTAACTCATGAGAACCATAATTACAAAAAATGTAAAAAGCTCCTACGCTTAATTCTTCGATAGATTCAATAACTATTCTGAGTCTATTAAGTTTTTCAATTATATCATTTGTTGGGTTTCCACCAAAATGCTCTCTATCGATAATAAATAAATATCGATGAAGTTTATAGGCTCCAGGATATACAGTCAAAACTTCAAGAACATCTAATCCGCCTATTCTCTGATTCTGAAAGTGAGATCTCCTGCTGAAATGGGCGTATTTTGGCTTTTCTGGAAACCAAAGAACTTTTTTTCCATTATAATGTTTTGAAAAAGCACCTAATTTTGAAAATTCTGTTGTACCATCCCCAGTTGCGACAAGTGTAACAGGTCTTCCGTCCTTGGTAATATCTTTTACTACATCCATTTATAGCTGTAATGCACCTGCTAAACGTCTGGGGTCGTGTGCCCCCTTTTCCATAATAACTTCTAACTCCTCTAAACTTAGTTTTTTATGATGGAGAATGTCCTCGTGTGTTTTCGAAAGTTGTAGGACAGTAGCATCTTTTGGGCTCTCCTCGAGAAATTCTGAAAGAACATCTATACTGTGAGTTGACATGATAACCTGCATATCTTTTTCACTTAGCCATTTGATTAGATTTCTGATTAAGGTTGGATGAGCTGAGGTTTCGAAATCGTCCCATAGCAAAAGTTTTGGCTTGTATGTTTCTATCCATAGAAGTGGTGGGATTGTTTTTACTAAACCTTGACCTAAATCCTCGAGTTTTATATACATGGCGTTATCATTAATTTCTTTTCTTACCCTCATAGTTTCCAAAATAATTTCTGTGAAATTATCATTGACACATTCATTAATAAGCTTGATTATACTTCTGTGCGCGCCTACTTTTGTCATTCTCTCAGCTTCTTTTTTAATAATTGCTATTAATGATCGAATATCAATTTTAGTTGGAATAAATAGGATATTATAATCAAAACTTCTAACTATATCTTCAGGATATGACTTTATTCTCAATATTTGAGATAAACGGGAATAGTCCTCTTCCGTTCCTTGCCATTGTTTATCTTCCATAAAAAAATCAGAGTTACCATTACGATCTATTTTCAATAAAAGACTGTTACCTCCCGATGAATACTGTATATTAGCAACACCGTCATACCCATAGATTAAAGAGGATGGAGAACCAGCATGCATAGTTTGTACAATATATGATCTATAGTTCTCAAAAAAAGGATCTTTTTTTGTTTTTTCCTGCATCAAATAAATAGCTTCTAAAATCGCTGTTTTTCCACTATTATTTTGTCCAATGAGTATAGTAAATTTTGAAAATTCAAGCTCTTCTTCGCATTTTTTAATTCCCCTGAACTCTGATATATCCAACTTATCTATTATCATTCTCTATATTTTATAAATATTAAATACAGTATAAAAGCTTTTCCATTCTTTTCCGAAACATGATGACAACTTGACCATTAACCGCCATGATTCTCTTTTGTGGTTGTCTGCACCCGTAACATCAAATTAAAAATGAAACAGTTAACAAGTCTATAAGAAAAGTTAAACGTCTGATCGCTGACTTATACTTAACTATTTATCGTAAAGTTGGCTTTAGCTTAATATATTTACTTACAGACAGATGCCTTATGATTTTTCGGCAATCCATTTTTAAAGACTCCAGATTTATTGAATATAACGTTTTGCGTTTATGCGAGCGAGGTTGCCCGTGCCTTAAGTAAGGCTTGGCATGAAGCGTGCCAGCCCGATAGGGTAGAGCAGAGCAAAGCGTTTACTCTATGCTGGACATAGTGCTTTTTATAGTGGATCACTATGTAATAAGCCTATTCGATTCAAATAGTATGTAGTTTAACCTACAAATTTAGAATTTCTTTGACTCTTCCGATTTCGCCGGATATAAGGCGGACTTTAATTCCATGTGGATGGTGTTGCGAATTTGTAAGAATGTCTTTAACTATACCTTCCGGTAGCTTTCCAGAGCGTTGATCCCTTTTAAGTACAATTGCTACCCGTATTCCCGGTTTAATATTCACTCGTTTAGTTCCATCCATAAAACAATATTCTCCTCATTCAATAGTTTCGTTGTATTACGCCTAACGTTTCCAGCATATACGACGTTGCCGAAGGCAATGTCTCGAAGGGCAAGGGCGTAAGCCCGCAGCGTATATGCTGTGTTAGGCGACCCCGTTAGGGGCGAGCCACGATAGTGGCGAAGCGTATCCCGCAAACCGTCACTTCCTAAATATATCTAAGAAAATTTCGTTAAGTTTATTCTTAACTTTGTCAGTATTTTTTCCGTTTATCTCCATTTCTCTAAATTCATAAAACAATTTTAGAATCCCCTCCTCCTTCTCTTTGTCAATTTTTTCTAAATCAACAACAAATGCGTTGTTAAGATCATTAGGTTCAAACTTCATCAAACCATCCCCATATTCCCTTCTGCTATCTTCAAAAATTTCTTTCGCTACATCAGTAATCAAATATGCCATTAAAAGATTCATTCTTGGCATAATATCCGGATTCACATATACACAGTGATATGCCGTTAAATTATATACTCCCGCTTCATTTCTCACAAATCTTAACCCTGTACGATTAAATACGGTAACAAGAATAGGAGCAGGTGGCCTATTTTCTAGTGAATACCACGGTGTTCTATGACTTGTGAGATAACGTTTATGTATCCCTTTTTGTTCCCCTAATTCAATATATTTCCGCAAGTTTTCATTGGTTAGATCTGTCGCATTCAATAAATAAACAGGTTTATCAGCTTTTTTCAATTGTTCAAAATCTTCATTAGTAAAAAAGTGCCTTCTTGCATAGGGCGCTTTTGCTAAACATGGAAGTAAAAATTGCATCTTTACACCATAGTTCATTCTTTTGCTTTCAGAAAACATAAAATAGTTATTTGCTCCTGTTGCGATACCTCTTGAAATTCGGGCATATTTTGAAAAAAGAACTAAATTTTTGTATTTATTACCATTGAGTTCCTGGTAATAAATCCTCCATTTCCGCGCTTCATCTAATTCCTTAATCTTAACAACTCTTCCTTTCTTTCTGGTAAGTGGGTAAGATAAGATATAATTTTGAATTAACTTAAAATCTTCTATCTTCTTGACATTGATAAATTCCACCTCTTCATTATGTTTGTCATTAGCGAATAAGAGTATTGATGATGTTGTTGTGGCATCCTCAAATACTCCAAGATTAAAATCTATTACTATGATAAACCTCAGAGTCCCGCTTTTTTTAATGTATTTTTTAACCTTTTTACCATAGTCAGAATTTAAGAATTCTGATGGAACAATATATGCCGCTCGCCCTCCAGTGTTTAATCGCCAAATTGATTTGAGTATAAATAGAGTATAAATATTAGTAAATCCAGAAAGTTTCATTCCTAACCTTGCATTGAATATGTTAAGGAGAATATCTTTAGGCTCGTAATCGTGGAACTTTAAGTAAGGTGGATTACACACAATTCCATCATACTTTTTATCCCAATCCTCAATTAGATAATCTTTATTTAAGATTTGAATGTTAATGCCTTGGACATTAGAAAATATGTTTTTTACAATCGCTATCATTTTAGCATCTATTTCATAACCGACAAATTTAAACTTTTCAAGCTCAATGGGATGATTTTTGATAATCGATCTGAAAAATATACCTAACCCTAACGCAGGATCCAATATTGTGTTACTACTTTCATTACTAATAACCCATTCGGTCATAAAGTCTGCAATGTACATAGGTGTAAAAAATTGCCCCGATTTTTTTCTATATTCATAAGGAACATTCTTGAGATACTTTTTCTCAGGTGCTTCAGTAAATATTTCACTGGAATTTATCATATTATATCACAACCTGTTGAAGACAAGCCAATCATTTCATAGAATTGTCCAACATCTAAATACGCCTTTCCACCTTTAAAAGTCACATAAAATAACAGTCTTCCTCTTCCAAGTTCTTTATATTCGCTTTTGTGATTGGGAAATTCCACTTTTTCTGCCAATAAAATTCCTTGGGTTATATCTATGTGTATTGTTCTTTTGAATTGATTTTTTGCACTTCTCTCTACAAAGAACCTCTTTCCCTCATTTGATGGAATAGAAATAATTTCCAGAATTCTTTTAAAAGAAATAGCATACACTTTGTCAAAAAATACTTGTACGTAGTAATGAGGAACACCAAAAATCTTAATCCCGTTATAAATTACGTAAATATCTTCAACTTTAGGAGTGAAACTTAAAAAATCCCTCTTTTTTAAAGAATTTATTAAGTTTCTTAGCTCTTTTACCACAGATTTGATAGATTCTACTTTTATTGGTGTTCTTGGTATTGCAAATAATGTACTTTCATCGTTTACATCAATATTAAAAAGCCAGTTCATCCATCCTTCTGGCAGGCGAGAACATTGACTTCTGAGAGATTCAATAATCCCGCGTATTTCGTTAATTATTTCCTGTCTTCTTCGTAGAGAAAATTCATTGTATTTGTTAACTAAAAATGAGCTTGACCTTATTTCTAACCCAGCAATAGCTTTTGGTACAATATTGTTTAATTTCTCCTCCTTTAAATGACCGATGTCAAAATTTGAGTGAAGGTCAAAATCCTCTTTCCTAAAGATAAGTAAATCTGGTCGTTTACCTATTTGATCCAATTCATCTTGATATCTTTCGTAAAATTCTTTAAATCCCGGCTCTCCAGCTACAACCTGATCAGATTTTCCATATCTTACAGCAATGATTCCATTATCATTTTCATTTATTGCGCTGAAAATTAAATCTTCTGCCCAGTCGCCTTGTTCTCTATTTGTAAGAAACTCAGAAAATGCCTGTGTTGGAACATTCCCCCTCCTTCTTCTTAGACCAAAATTAACTATATCACTAGAGACATCCTTTATCAATTCTTCAATTTCTTTTACGTATTCTCCATTCATTTCTCATGCCACCCATACGGTTTGTGGGATATGTCGCCTAACTGTAAATAACCGAACTCAAGTTCGGTTATTCTTCTAAATGAGGAATTAATCCGAACTACTTCGGTTATCCACGACTCCAGACGAACCAAACTTTCAATCATTCTTCACCCCATTTTCTAATTAATAGTATCCAACGGCTTTTCAAACCCCCGACACAAGCGTAGCAATGCCAACCGCGCCTGCATACTGCGAATAAGGAGGAACAATAATCTCAACGCCGAGAATATCCTCAAATTCTCGTTTCACGCCCTCTACCAATGACACACCGCCAACAAAAATAACAGGAGGTCGCATTTCCATCTCCTGTATCTGATTCTCATATACCTGTTCTGCAACCGAGCGGCACGCAGCAGCCGCTACGTCCTCACGTTTTATCCCGCTGGCAAGTGCAACGACAAGACTCTGTATGCCAAATACCATGCAATAGCTCTGCAAATCAAATTTCTCCTTTTCCTTTGCCTTCGATTTCATCGCAAGCAGCCCAAGCTCTGAGATGTCCACGTCCAATCGGTGTGATGCCACTTCCAGAAACCTCCCGGAGGCACCACCGCAAATACCGCCCAAATTAAACATATTTGCTATTCCATCCCGCATCAGAATCAGCTTATTGTTCATCCCTCCTATGTCTATCACCGTTGCATCGCCTTTGAGTCGCCCGGAAAGAAGAGCTGTTCCTTTTGCGACTACGCTCACCTCCTCTAAATTGAGAGCGGCCTTTACGTGCTCGCTTACGAGTTCTCGCCCGTGTCCCGTCACACCAATCGCATCAACCGCCTTTTCAGGAATACCGGCACCTTTTAACGCCGCTTCTATCGCATCATCTGCGCTTTTTATCGGGTCCGTCGTTGGCAGCCACTCCTCACCTATTATTTCATTATCGCGCATCACCACTGCCTTCGTAGTAGAAGAGCCGGAATCAACGCCAATCGTAATCCCTTCTTGCTTATCTCGCATCAAAAGCGCCCTCCTTGTTATCAGCGTCTTCAGTGCCTCCAACCTTGCATATATCTCTATCTCCTTCGGCTTCTCCACGTTTGAGTATGATATGATTGGTATATCCGTTCTCTCATGCAGATACCGCCTTACCGTGTCTCTTACAATCGTCCCTTCCGCACACTTGAAGCAAGTGAGAAGGAGCGCACCTTTTATCGTCGGGTCGTCTAACATGGATACCGCTCTTGCCATCATCATGTTTAAGCTCGGGCTCTCCACCTTGACCCCAATCGCTTTACACGCTGCATCCACACTCGATAACTCCAACTCCGGAAAAACCAGTTCAATACCCAATCTCTCTGCTATGTCGTCAAATATCCATTGAATTCCGCTGTACTCCGTCCCACAAGAAATCTGCACAACTTTCGCCATTTTTAGCTCATTCCTTCTTCTTCTTCTCCCCCCTTCCTTTTCCTTCTTTCGATAACCGCTCTAAAAAACGCATTATCTCTGTAACCATCTCCTCCATTCTCTCTCCCCCCTCATACCGCACTTCTAACGTCGGTATCGCACGCTTCCTTATCAAGAACTTGAAGAATTCGTCAGCAACGGCACAGCCCATACAGCCAAAAGTAGGGGGTGCATCGCTTAATATAATTGATGCTTCTGCTTTCTCCAGCAAAGGTGCAAGCAGTCCTATTCGCCCTTTTAGCCCCGCAGGTTCTTCCACGGAAACGTATCTCAGTGCCCTTTTCAAGTCCTCCTCCGTGATATTTATCGGTGGTGCGTCTATTTCCGCATCCCTTACGTGTTCCCCTATCTCCTTCATCAATACTACCGCTTCATGTCCTCCTCTTTCCACTAAATCCTACAATATCAAACTATTCGGCGGATACACCAGTACTTTCATTTTAGTTCGTCCTTCCCGTTATTTCTGTTAATATATCTCTTAAAAATATTTTAAATACTTATCAAAATGGAGAAAGATAAACCTTCCCTATTTCCTTTCTCTTCTATAAGAGAAGGGCAAAAGGAGTTCATGAAAGATGTAAAACACTCCGTAGAGGGCGGAAATATTCTCATTGCTCACGCACCTACCGGGATAGGAAAAACGGTTGCTGCTCTCGTTCCGGCTTTGCAATACGCCATCGAAACCGAAAAAACCGTTTTTTTCCTTACTTCTAAGCGCAGTCAGCACAAAATTGCAATTGACACGCTCAGGTTGATAAAGGAGCATGCGAAACTCGATTTCGTTACGGTTGACGTTACTTCAAAGCAATCCATGTGCCCAAGAGCGGTATCAATATACCGTGAGTTTTATTCGCTTTTCAACGAATTTTGCAAGTCCGAACAGAAGAGCAAAAGATGCCGCTATTTCATGAAACGCGATGAAGAAGCGCTGCAGCGTGTAAAAGAGGAGATAATGCACGTAGAGGATTTATGTAGCTGGTGCGCCTCCCGGGGCGTATGTCCTTATAAGGCGGCTTTGGAAGTGGCTGAAAGTGCTGATGTGCTCGTTTGCGACTATAATTACCTTTTTTCCGCGGACGTCGCAGAAGCGGTGTTAGAGAAAATAAAAAGGAGCCTGGATGACCTCATTGTAATCGTTGACGAAGCTCATAACCTCCCGGACCGTATAAGAAACAATCTCAGCAGTGAATTGCGAATGAGCACCGTAACAGGTGCAGCACGCGGTATCCGCCATACGAACCGTGAGGTGCATGGAAATCTCATGGAATTGGAAAGGATATTCGCAAAATTGGCTATGGAAGCGAGTAAAAACAAAAGGGTAGAGATAAACGTGGCTACGGATTTTCTGGTGGAAGAAATGGAGAAGGTGTTGAGGAGGCGAATAGAAGCGATGAGTTATGATGAATTCGCAAATTCGCTCAGGGAGATTGCAAAAGACTTCCAGACTTCCGGAGGCAGTAAAGACGAGATAGTGCAGAGGAACGTTCTCAGTGTTGCGGATTTCCTCGATGGCTGGGGAACGAGAGAAAAATGCTTACGGATATTTTCGCTCTCGCAGAACGATAATCCGACCCTTCTCTTCAAACTGCTCGACCCTTCGGTAATAAGCGAACCGATATTCGCAAAGGCGCATTCTACGATAATGATGAGCGGCACGTTATGCCCAACCGCGATGTATGCCGATGTTTTAGGCGCTTCTCCTGATAGGCTTAAAGGAAAAGAAATAATTCTGAGGGAATACAAGTCGCCTTTTCCAGCGGAAAACCGGTTGATCGTCGTTACAAAAGAGCTTACGACGAAATATGCGAAAAGGGGTGAAGAGATGTACAGGAAGGTAGCCGGGAAGATTGGTGAAGTGGCTAAATATGTGGGCGGCGGCATGGCTGTCTTCTTTCCTTCTTATGCGCTTCTAAAAAACATTGCTGCGTATTTACCTCTGGAAGTAAAAAGAAGGGCGATAGTAGAGCGTAGGGGGATGAAGAAAGAGGAGAAAAATAGGTTATATGAAATGCTAAGGGCGGATAATGAAGGAATATTGCTTGCCGTGCAGGGCGGTTCGCTTTCCGAAGGCATGGATTATGAATCCAACACGCTGAAGGCGATTATCGTGGTTGGATTGCCGTTAAGTCCGCCAACGCTGGAGGTAAAGACGATAGAAGGCTATTATGCCGGTAAATACGGAGCTGAAAAGGGAAGGCTTTATGGTTACTACTACCCTGCGATAACAAAGGTGCTACAAGCGGCAGGTAGGGGTATAAGAAGCGAGCACGACCGCTGCATCATCATTCTAATGGATTACCGATTCGCAAAATACCCGTATAAAAACTGCCTCCCCCCGGATTACGATATGACATTTACGGGTAGAGCGGAAGAGTTTTGCAAAGCCTTCTTCAAATAATTCTGAGTGAGTAGAAAGTGTTGATAGAGTTTGAAATATTGTGAGTAGCCAAATGAAAAATGAAAATAGCAAAGTGCAAAATTCGGCTGGTGACGGCACTTTGCAATTGGTTTACCATTTGCTGGTCCCAAGTGGGATTTTGGATTGAGGAAGGAACTACAACTCCTCCTCAAGTCCTTCGAGTTCATCACCAAATTCCTCTTCCACTTCCTTCTCCAGTTCAGCACCAGCACCAAAAGCCTCTTCAATTAGCTCTCTTATGGTATTCCACACTGCAAATGCATCTTTCTTGTCATAAGGGAAATTAAAAGACTTCCTTGCCCAATCGCTTTCTGCTATCTTTTTACCTT
>JADHYP010000004.1 GCA_016782355.1 Candidatus Syntropharchaeum sp.
ATTGGATGAAACTTATACATCTCCTGTTTCTGGCGAAGACGAAGATACTCCTGTTTCTAACTGGGGCAATGTTGAAATTAAAAGTTTCTATAATCTGCCAGATTGGTTAACTTCTCCTTCTCTTAATAACCTGAATTTGCTAACAGTAATCAGATATCAAGATGTAGAGATCGTGTTCCCTGGTGATTTAGAACCACGTGGATGGGAAACATTGTTAAACAACACAGATTTAGCGGAGAATGTAGGTAAATCAAACATAAGAATATTAGTTGCATCTCATCATGGGAGAAAATCAGGAATAAGAAATAGCGATGGTTCTGTTTATACAGGATTCTTAGAAATATTGAAACCTCATTTAACAATAATATCAGATAAGTGGGGTAACGAAACAACAGATTCCGAGGCTTACAGATATTATTGTTTGGGAATGAAAGTATATAACAAGAATACCAAAGAATGGGAAGATAGGAAAATAATTACTACAAAAACAAATGATTTCGTTTTGATTGCTTATATTAAAAGCAATACACCAGTTGTTATAACAGGATGATACGATGAAACTTGAAATACCAGAAGCTATATCGTTAATTCTAGCCCTTCCATCTCACCGTTCTAATAATGAAGGGCACAGAAAAATGGGAGAAAAAGCCCTTGAGTTTCTATTTGAATACAAAGAATTAGGTAGCGATGAAGTAGAAAATGCCTTTAACAGAGCTATGATTTCATCAGTATTATCTGCTGTTAGAGCTTTTTCTGTTGAAAGAGATAGGATTGCCGAGGAATGGACTGCGATTGAAGCGGTGAAAAATCGAAGAGAACGTTTACTTGACATATTTCGCAATCTATCACCACTATCAAGGGGAAATTATTGGAGTAAAATTTTATTAATTGTTTTTTCCCTTGGTTATTCATTAAAGGAGATTACAATAGGGTGGCAGAGGGTATCGGTTCTTACGGTTAGTTGTATAATTATAGGTATAGTTATTTTAGAAATTCTATCTAAAATTTTTGAATTCGCTTTTGCCAATTATTTTGAGAAAAAAACTCCTCCAGAAAAAGAAACTAAATGGCGAAAAGAAAGCATGAAACGATACAAATATATAATAGAAAAATTTATAGAAGAATCAATAGTACTGTATAAGAGATTTTACCCCGAATCTACTAATCCTTATGGTTTTGATATTACTTCAGATGAGGGGGTTAAAAGAATGAAGATTGTTTTGATTGAACGACATTTTCACCTCCAATTAGGAGTGAGTGACCATGAATAACTATTCCGAATCTACCTTAGTCGAACTTCCTGCCATTGAACATTTCCAATCGCTTGGCTATGAACACCAGAACTGCTTTCACGAAAAATTCGGAGGTGATGGAACGCCTGGCAGAGAAACGCCGTCAGAGATCGTCTTAGAGCCACGCCTGAAATCCGCTTTATCCCACTTGAATCCCGACTTGCCCGAAGAAGCCATTGACCTCGCCATTGATGAGTTGTGCAGAGACCGCAGTTCACTGAACCCTGCGGTTGCAAACAGAAAAATCAACCACATGCTCAAAGACGGCGTAAAAGTTTCAATTCGCATGGAAAACGGGAGCGAAGAAGTAGAAACAGTAAAGGTAATTGACTTTGACAATCCAGAGAACAACGATTTCTTTTTGGCTTCCCAGTTCTGGGTTATCGGCGAGACGTATAAACGCCGTGCAGACCTCGTGGGTTTTGTCAACGGCTTGCCACTTATTTTTATTGAATTAAAAGCCACGCATAAAAGATTGGAAAATGCCTATCGTGACAACCTCGCAGATTATAAAAACACCATCCCGCAACTCTTCTGGTATAACGCCTTTGTTATCCTTTCCAACGGTTCAGAAAGCAGGATTGGCACCATCAGCGCGGACTGGGAACATTTCAGCGAATGGAAGAAGATAGGAAGCGAAGGAAAAGAAGGGGTTGTCTCGCTTGATACAATCATCAGGGGCACCTGCGAGAAAAGCCGATTTATGGATATATTCGAGAACTTCATCCTGTTTCAGGATACCGGCGGCGCGGTTATCAAAATCATCGCCAAAAACCATCAGTATTTGGGTGTGAACAGTGCGATCAATAAATTAATCGCAACCCTCACCCCCAACCCCTCTCCCAGGGGGAGAGGGGAGAGGGGGCATTATCGAGGGGGGTTTCAGTTTGCGGGGTTGGTGGAGAGGGCGCGGGAACTTCGTAAGAGCCAAACTCCGGCGGAACAAATCCTTTGGGAAATGCTACGGGACCGGCGGTTTTTGAATCTAAAATTTCGGCGGCAGCATCAGATAGGAGATTACATTGCCGATTTTTACTGTCATGATTTAAAACTCATTATCGAATTAGATGGTTCTGTCCATAGGCTTTCTGACGTTGAAAAGAAAGATATAAAACGCGATAATTACTTGAACTCATTGGGGTTTAAAATACTTCGTATTCAAAATCAAGCGATCCTTGATAATCCTGACAAAGTACTGGAAATGATTCATAAAGAAATTAAAACATGCGAGGGACGATAAAGAACGAGAAGTTATCGAAGCCAAGATTAAGTTTATGGCAGATACGGATATGGCGGTAGTGGTGAGCAGTGAACAAAACGAAGTGTAAAGATTCAAAAAACTTGGACTGGATATCGTGAACCACCGCAAGCGGATGAATGAAGAAGATTTAGCAACGAAATTTATAAAAGAGCTTGAAATTGCTATTCAGGAAACAATGTCATTCTGTGAAGAAAAAGGGATTGACATACATAAAACTCTCAGCTCAACAAAATTTGAGAGGATTAAATTATTGGATGATGCGGTTGATGCCATTTTAGTAAACGACAAATCCAAAAGAAAATACCTTGCACTTGCAGCCGACGTGAATAAGTTATATAGAGCGATTCTCCCCGACTCCGAGGCTATGAAATTCGGCGAATTATCCTCATTATTTAAGGTTATCGGAGACAAAATCAGGTCGCTATCTCCAGAGGTAGATATATCAGAAGTTATGGGTAAAGTAGAAAAATTGCTTGACGAATCCATAGAAGCCGAAGGTTATGTCATCAGGGAACCGCTGGAATCTTACGAGACGCATCGAGTTGACCTCAGTCAGATAGATTTTGAAGCTCTGAAAAGGCAATTTACGCGTGAGAAAAAGCATATACAGGCAGAGAGATTAAAAAATGCCGTTAAGAGGAAACTGACCGAAATGGTCAGGTTGAACCGCTCAAGGCTGAGCTTCCTCGAGAAATTCCAGAGGATGATTGATGAATATAATTCGGGTGCGATAAATGTTGAGCTATTCTTTGATAAGTTACTTGCGTTTGCAAAGGAATTGCGTGAAGAGGAAAAGAGAGGTATTTCAGAAAATCTTACGGAGGAAGAACTCGCAATTTTCGATTTGCTTTATAAACCTGATTTGAGCGAGAAAGAAAAGAGGGAGGTAAAAATTGTGGCTGAAAGGTTGTTGGCGGTGTTGAAGAAAGAGAAACTGGTTTTGGATTGGAGAAAAAGGCAGCAGACTCGGGCAGATGTGGTTCTTACCATACGGGATATTCTGGATGAAGGACTGCCGAGAAGTTATACGCCTGAGGTTTACCAGCAGAAATGCGACCTTGTTTATCAACATGTCTATGACGCATATTATGGTTTGGGGAGGAGTGTGTATGCAGTAGGTGCCTCAAGCAGGCATTCACCGGTAAATCCCTATCCAAATATTTCTTATCACCACGGTAAAAAATTCCAAATCGCAAGGATTCCCGCGAAAAGCGTTATAACGAGCATAATTCTTTTCAACTTCTCTGGATTTATGAAATTCAAAATATACTTCTCAAAGATATAAGCCAAAAGGAGGGATGGAACGGAATAAACGAGTAGTTTCAATAAATCTGCCGTTACATAACCCGAAATCGAAAACAACGCAAAAATAACATAATCTATCACAATCAAATAGGAAATCATGCACGCTCTTATGAATCTGCCATCGTAACCCTGATTCACCAATCCTAAAGCAATTTGATCACCGAGACAAGAATTTACTCAATGACACCTTCATAAGCATAAGTCCGACCAATTGGCTTATACAACTCTGTGGTTCTCTGTTTAAGCTCTGACCTAAGCTATTCCATACTTCGCCTTTACCTTATCCGCGACATCCTGAACCCTCATCAGCTCGAAATCAAAACTACCATATTCTAAATGAGCCTCTTCATGAGTCGCCAGAACTTTGAACATAATGAAATTCCTATCTACTTCACTAAAATCCTGAATCCTTTTTGGAAGAAAGATTCGCTCACCGTCGGTTGCAGCAGCCTGTGCTTCCACAATCTCGATTCTGTAACCCAACAAGGCATTCAGATATTTAGACAATACGGGTTTTACTTTCTTCAGCTCAAGACCCTCTGTGATAGAATCAAAAAAATCAGCGTATTCCGAAGATTCACCCTTCACAAAAGAAGCTGCTTTTTCTTCGCCCTCTATCTTTGCTATTTCAGAAGCCCGCTGCGCAACCTTCACTAAACCTTTATAACCCGCTCTATCAATGAGTGCAGGACTCTCCTCAAGCAAACTAACGGCAGTTCTACCGCTATACCTGGCGACCTGACTACTGAGCCCATAAACGCCCTTAACCAATTCTTTATCACCATACCTCAGCAATTTATCTATGAGTTCCGGACTCATTCCAAGCAGCCTGACGGCAGTTCGCCAACTATGATCCCTCGCTACCTGATCACAAAGCCCATAAACGTCCTTAACCAATTCCTTATCACCATACCTCAGCAATCTATCTATGAGCGCAGGGCACTCATCAAGCACCTTAGCGGCAATAAACCTATCATCCTTGTCCACCTTACTACAAAGACCTGCAATCTCCTCTAAACAGTTATAATCAACTCTATCAATGAGCTTCGGGCTCAGCTCGAGCAACCTGGCAGCGACAAAACCATCTTCCCGCGCAACCTGATTACAAAGTCCGACAACCGTCTCTAAAGCGTCATAACCCACTCTATCTATGAACTCAGGACTCATCCCGAGCAGCCGGACGGCAGTTTTTCCATTATAGTTGGCGACCTCGCTACAAAGTCCCGCAATCTTCTCTAAACCTTCATAGCCCACTCTATCTATTAGCTCAAGGCTCAATTCAAGCAACCCGGCAGCAATAAACCTACGATCATTCGCAACCTGGGTACAAAGACCCGCAACCTTCTTTAAACCTTCATAACCCACTCTATCTATTAGCTCGGGACCCATCACAAGCAACCTGGCAGCGACAAAACTATCTTCCGGGACTACCTGACTACAAAGACCCGCAACCTTCTCTAAACCTTCATAACCCACTCTATCTATTAGTTCCGGACTCTGCTCAAGCAACCTGGCAGCAGTTCCTCCACTATACTCGGCGACCGGACTGCAAAGACCATAAACATTCAGAACTAATTCTTTATCGCCATACTTCAGCAATCTATCAATGAGTTCAGGACTCTGCTCAAGCAAGTTAACGGCTGTTCTACCACTATGATCCTTAGCTACCTGGGTACAAAGACCCGCAACCTTCTCTAAACCTTCATAACCCACCCTATCGAGCAAAGGATACAATTCGCTAACTAATTTATCAAGAACTTCTCCTTCGTAATACTCCTTAAGTAGTTTACTTATTTTTCGCACTCCAATAGCCCTTTTAACGGATTTCCATACCATTTTCCGGTCAGCCTTTAAATTTAAATTTACCGCAGAGAACGCAGAATGAGAGGTTTAGTTTATTAGCGGTTCAGCTCGTTAGCCAAACCCCTAATTTTAAGCGGTTCAGCGGCTTAGCTCGTTAGCGATTTAGACTAATCCGCTAAACCCCTAAACCTCTAAATATATCCTCTGCGTTCTCCGTGAACTCTGCGGTTAATCTAACAATATCAAGTTATAGGTTAAAATAATTTTTAAGTATTTCTTCTATGCTTC
Organism: Candidatus Syntropharchaeum sp.; assembly: GCA_016782355.1. Lineage (GTDB taxonomy): Archaea > Halobacteriota > Syntropharchaeia > Alkanophagales > Methanospirareceae > WJOV01. Next base: position 5,950 of record JADHYP010000004.1, read on the forward strand.
TTTTGAGGTCGCTATCGTGCGTTAAAGGCTCAATCATCGTTGAATATAGTGCATCTCGCATTGGTACTCCACTTTTTAGCAATATGCCGGCATAGACAAGTTCCCTGGTAGAAACGCCCTCTTCGAGTCCCTGATGAACGAGATTTCTTATTTTATTCGCTGCTTTTACCAACCTCTTTGCGATATCCTCTTCAACACCCGTCTCTTGATGCACAATTTGAGTTTCTAAGTCTTCTCCAGGCCATCCGAGCGTGATACTTACAAATCTCTGTCTTGTGCTCGGTTTCAATTCTTTTAAGACGCTCTGGTAACCCGGATTATAGCTAATTACCAGCATAAAGTCTTCCGGAGCATAGAACATCTTTCCCAGTTTCTCTACCAGCAAATATCTTCTATGATCCGTTAATGGGTGAATGACGACAATTGTGTCTTTTCTTGCTTCCACGACTTCATCCAGATACACGATTCCGCCATTTTTTACCGCCATAAGAAGAGGACCATCAATCCACTCAACGTCGTCTCCTTTTATGATATACCTTCCGGTCAAGTCATTTCCACTTAAATCATCATGACAGGCAACGGTATAGAGCGGTCGTCCTAACTTCCATGCCACGTGCTCAACTAATCTCGTTTTACCACTTCCCGTAGGCCCCTTCAGCATAACGGGTAGTTTATTCTTATAGGCTGCTTCAAATAGCGCAATCTCGTTCCCTTGCGGTAAATAGAACGGTTCCTTCTTTATTTCAAAGCTGCCGTTTTCGTATAATCCCAAGTCCAACCTCTTTAACATTTATGCTTCACCAATAGAGATTACAATAGCCCACATTTATTTAAATCTATCTAGTTCCTAATTCATAGAAGCAAGATGATAAATAATGTTCCGCCAGAAGCGGAAACGGAGGAATACGATGACGAAGAGATGGGTCTATGATCCCCACTCTGGCGGTGTCAAGATACCACAAGCCGTGAGAGACCGGACGCGAAACCGCATTTTGGCGTATGCCGAGAAGCATTACTCGGGAAAGTACACTCGCATTGACGTTCGTTTCCATGGACAACTGTGTTACATCGATGCGTATACAGAGCCCTATGTTCCTCCTGATTTTGACGGCTCAGTAGTTGGCGAATCTCGTGAGGAGCATATTGAGCGGCTGCGAAATTTCCCCTTTCACTTATGTCGCCTACGTTACTTTGGAGACGAAGATCGCTGGTCTATGGCATTTTACACATACAGCCACGAGAAGTATGAGCCTTGCGTTTTCGACAACGGGAGTTTTCATGGTACACCTGAGGAGGCTTTTGAAAGTTCCGCAGTATACTTGCAAGATTCTCCATGATTTTAGTTATTACAAAATAGTCGGAGCGATAGTATTCATTATCCCCTGTTCAATTGCATATTTTTTGAATTTCAACAGAATGTATATCTACGCTGTCCTGTTTACTTTATCCTTTGCACTTAATGAGATAACAATAGCCAATACAGGAGTCATTGCAAGTGGTGCATACGCCTGGTTGATTTCAGCAATAATATTGATAGTGATAGGGGTTGTGTATTTGGTTAGATTCCTGAAGAAATATCCACTGCCGGGAAAGGAGGTGTTAGATGTCATCAAGTAAGAACGCACCAAGCGAAGACCTCCAATCCATCGCGGGAATTGACCGACTGATCCACGAACCTGCCAGACTAATGATCATGGCATACCTCTATGTCGTAGAGAGCGCAGACTTCCTCTTCTTGATGCACCAGACCGGGCTGACACACGGCAACCTATCCTCACACATGAGCAAGCTGGAAGCTGCGAGCTACATCGAGGTAGTGAAGGAGTTTGTGACCAAGAAGCCACATACTATGCTCCGCCTCACAGACAAAGGGCGAACTGCTTTTCGGGCGTACCGGCAGAGCATGATGCAGGTGCTTGATGACTTGTCTGACAATTAATAATGAGTGAAGTGGATGAAAAAAAAATCATAATCTATTTCCTCAGAACCATTGTCCTGCTCAAAAATACTTTTGGTTTTTTAACAGGTTTAAACCCTATCGCAACAGCTTTCTTTATAGTTTCTTCAAATGCCTGCTTTGAGACATGAAAACCAGGCTCTATGATAAAAAAGGTTCCATTTGGTTTTAGTATAGATTTTATCTCTTCCAGGAACGTCTCTTGATCAGGAACTTCATGAACCATGTAAAAAGCCAAAACAAGATTAACTTTTTCTGAAAGTCCTATTTTACATTCTTCACATTTATGTAATTTGATTCTTTCTTCAAGTTCTTTTCCCTGAATCTTGCTTTTTAATCTCTTAAGCATACCCGCTTGCAAATCTGCAGCGATTACATGCCCTGAATCACCAACCATTTTAGCTATTTCTACCGAAAAAAGCCCTGAACCACATCCCACATCCAAAACAACCATCCCATCTTTAACATATTCTCCTAAAATTTTCCTGGGATTGTGAATCCATTTTCTGAATAGATTATCAAGACCCCACGCATGTTCAACAGGACACACTCGCGTATTTTTTTCTATCATCTTATTCATCCTTAATTAAATGCGAAAGATGAAAAAGTTATTTATATAAAAGAAAGGGAAAACAAAACCAAATGAGCGGAAACACAAATACGAAAGTAAAAATCTGCGGCAACACGAATGTCGAGGATGCGATAATGGCGGTAGAAGCAGGTGCTGATGCCGTCGGCGTGATAAACGTCGCTAATACGAGGAGATATATAGATTTAGAAGATGCAAAGAAGATATGCGAGGCTTTACCGATATTTGTGTCCAAGGTCGTGGTTGTCACGTTGGATAATATGCCAGTCGAAGTCGTGCACGATAAAATAAAATCAATAGAGGAGCTTGGTGCAGATTGCATACAGCTTCACGGTGAGGAGCCGGTGGAGCTTGCTGCTGATTTACGTAAAAGTATGAAAAGCGGAATAAGAATAATAAAAAAGGTTGCTGTGGGTGGGGATAAAGAAAAGTGCCTGGAGCGCGCTTTAGCTTATGAAAACGTGGTGGATGCAATATTGCTGGATACCGCCGCGGCGGCAGGAGGAACGGGTGAAATAGGCGGAACCGGGAAAGAACACGATTGGAACATAAGCAAGGAGATTGTGGAGCATGTGAAAAAGCCGGTGATACTTGCCGGTGGGTTAAATCCAGAAAACGTTGCAAAAGCAATAGAACTGGTGAAGCCGTATGCAGTGGACGTATCCAGTGGTGTGGAAAGCGAAGTGAGGAAGAAAGATGCGGTGAAGGTGAAGGAATTCATAGAAGCGGCAAAACCGGCAAATCGATAACAGCCTTTTTATTTGACAAAATACGATAGATAGCTAGCTAATATAATTAGTTTAGTTATATCGTTAAGAGGGCAATGGCTGAGAAAGGGTAAGTCCGCAAAGAGGAAATAGAGAAGATTATAATAGGAAAAAATGCTGTCCAAACCTGATGAATATGGAAAATATGGAATATACGGAGGAAAGTTTGCGCCTGAGGTATTGATGGCGGCGTTAGAGGAGCTTGAAGCGGCTTTTAATAGTTTTTACAACGATAAAGGGTTTAAAGAGGAGTTAGACAGGCTTTTGAGAACTTATGCAGGTCGTCCAACATCTCTTTATTTCGCGAAGAATCTATCGGAGATGTGTGGTGCGAAGATATATCTAAAGCGAGAAGATTTGGTGCATGGAGGTGCGCATAAGCTAAACAATACTTTGGGGCAGTGTTTGCTGGCGAAGCGTATGGGAAAGAAGCGAATAATTGCGGAGACCGGTGCGGGTCAGCACGGTGTAGCAACTGCGATGGCTGCCGCGGTCTTAGGGCTGGAATGCGAGATATACATGGGCACTGAAGATATAGAGCGGCAGAAATTGAATGTGTTCCGGATGGAGCTTTTGGGTGCGAAAGTGAACCCGGTTGATTCAGGCTCTAAAACGTTGAAGGATGCGATAAACGAATCCATGCGCGATTGGGTGACTAATGTAGAGAATACTTACTATTTGATAGGCAGTGTGGTTGGACCGCATCCATATCCATTGATTGTGCGTGAGTTTCAGCGAGTCATAGGCAAGGAGACAAAGGAACAGATATTAGCGGCGGAGGGCAGGTTGCCGGAGACCATAATAGCGTGTGTCGGCGGAGGCAGTAATGCAATGGGCATATTTTACGAGTTCCTGGAAGAGGAAGAAGTGGAGCTTATTGGCGTTGAAGCAGCGGGAAAGGGTTTAAACACCGGGGAGCATGGCGCATCTATATGCGCAGGCACGGAAGGCGTATTGCACGGGATGTATTCGAAATTATTGCAGGATGAGCACGGTCAAATAAAACAATCATACAGTTTTGCCGCCGGGCTTGACTATCCCGGTGTGGGACCTGAGCTGGCGTATTTAGCAGAGTCGGGAAGGGTACGGATGCAATCAACAACGGATGAGGAAACTTTAAGAGCTTTTGAGATTTTATCCCGGAAAGAGGGGATAATTCCTGCTCTGGAATCTGCTCATGCAGTTCATTACGCGCTGGAAGAAGCGAAGAGTAAGGCTAAAGAGCGAAAAGAAAGTTTGATTGTGGTGAACCTTTCGGGGAGAGGGGATAAGGACATATTCGTTGTGGAAGAGGTGCTTGGAGATAAGTAACTCCTCAAAAATCCTGTCTTGCAATTACACTCATTTTAGTACCACTCCTTTCTTTTTCACCCCTTGCGCAGCGTCTTTTTTCACCTCTTCATGATTTGCATCTGAAAAAAGAGAGTCTTTGTTATATGTCTCTAATCAATTCCAAAATACCACAAGCATCGTCTTTAAACATATCAAGAATGCAGAATCTCGCGTTTATAGGTTGAAACCTGTCTCCCCACTTATCACATTCTTCGCACCAATACTCCTTATCAAAAGGGTAAGAAATCTCTGGAACGACAACAATACCAAAAACAGTAGGATTATCAAGACCATTGTTTAATTTTATTAGTAAATCGCACAGTTCCATATATGCCCTGCACATCTGAGCCTCAAAAGTTTGGCTATTTGGCGATTCCACGTTTTTACATTCCACTAAATACTTTATCTCATCAAAATCTTTGATAGCAAAGTCAATTCTCCACTTTTTCCCTGATGCACCTTCTAAATGATGCTGTGGAAGTATCTCAAAAGAATGTCCTTCTTCTCTTTCCAAACATCTTAGAAAATCCTCCACTTCTACTTCGAGGTCATTCATATCTTTCTTCCAAATAGATAAGCAATGCATAAAAAGATTGCGTATGGTTTAAATTCTTTAACAAACATTTGTAGTTTTATTAACACTGGTATTTGTTTAGTTTCATAGAAAATCCAAAATCCCAATACTACCAATTTTGCACCCCCTTTTTGCTTATCCTTTCTCTTTGGGATTTGGAAATTGGGATTTACTTGGGATTTGGTAGTATTTGACATTGGGATTTATTCTACTGCTATACAAATACAAAGCGAATTAACGAACGAAAACATCCAGAAGTCCGTTAAAATCACTTATAACGAACTCATCCTCTTCCTTTTTTACTTTTACTTTCTCGCTTCCGCTCCTGTTCCTATCCAGATAATACGCAGTTATACCTATCTTACGGGGATTAATAAAATCAAACACCCAATGGTCACCGGTATGAACGACAGCTTGCGGCTTCACATCCAGAATCTCACATATCCGTGCATAAAAACCATTGGATTTCTTCACCTCGCCAAAATCAGACGTTGCCGAGAACACATGCGAAAAGAATTTTCTTATCGCTCGAATTTGAAAATCAATGAATTCAGTTGCCGCATTTGAGCTTATTACCAGTTCATACCCCTCTTCTTTTAGCACTTCCAGAACGCTTTCCACGTCATCATATATCCTTATCTCGCCCTCGTATTTTTTGAATAGCTTCTCGTAGGGTAGTTCCAAACCGAACTTCCGCAGCCAGTAATCTATCTTATACCACTCTATCCTGTTCTCGCCTATCTTCTCATACTCGCTCGTTACGAATTCAAACGCCTGCTCAAAGTCCAAACCTTCTTTCTCGGCGTACGCCTCCGGAATTCCTCGTAACCAAACGCAATCGGCAAATCCCTGGCTCACTAACGTGCCGTCAACGTCAAAAGATACAATTTTTATGGCTTTTCGTGTTTGTGTTCGTAGTTGCATTTTTCTTTCAGCTATTATTATATCACCACCTGCTCCAACGCCTCGATAGTCCTCAACACTTCCTTCTCCGTTATATTCCCCATCGTAGCAATCCTGAATATCTTACCTTTCAGTTTCTCCTGCCCGCCTGCCACCATCACGCCTCTTTTTCTCATACCGCCTCTGAGTCGTTCATCCGTGAGTTCACGGGGAATATTTATCGCAGTGACCGTGTTGGAGTATTCACTTACCTCGTTTAGCTCCGGGAACAAGCTAAGCCCAAAACCAGTAACCGCAGTTCGAACTGCCTTCGCCAGCATCCTGTGCCTTTCTATCCTTTTCTCCATGCCCTCCTCTCTTATCACCGCTAAAGCTTCGCGTAACGCGAAAAAAAGAGGCAAAGCCGGTGTATAAGGCGTTTGTTTCTTCCCAAAACTCTTCTTATAAGCAACGAGGTCCATGTAATAAGGTCTTTTTTTATTCGCAAGCATCAAATCAAACGCCTTCTCGCTAACTGAGATTGCAGACATCCCAGGTGGTGCACCCAAGCATTTCTGCGAGCCCACGATAGCGACGTCCACACCAAACTCGTCCACGGGAACTTCATCACCGCCTATTGAAGTGATGCAATCGAGCACGAAAATGGCATCGTGCTTCCTCGCCAGTTTCCCTACTTCCTTCGCAGGATTGAGTATGCCAGTGGACGTCTCGTTATGCACCATTGTAACCACCTTAGGATTAGGTCTGTTTTCCAACGCTTCCTTTACCGTTTCTAATTCTATTGGACTGCCCCATGCGAAGTTCACGGTTGTAACGGCGTCTGCTTCATACCTGTCTGCGATTTCTCCAAAACGGTCGCCAAATTTGCCATTCGCTATGCATACTATTCCTGTTTTCTTATCCGCGAGATTCCCTATTGCCGCTTCCATTGCGCACGTTCCCGACCCGCTTAGCGCGAAGAGGTCGTTCCTCGTTTGGAATATTTCCTTTAGCGTTTCTACTATCTCTTCGTATATCCGACCGAATTCGTCTCCCCTGTGGCGTATCATCGGCTTTGACATTGCCTCAAGAATACGTGGCAATACCGGCACCGGTCCCGGAATCATTAACAATTCTTCCTTCATTTTTATTTCCCATTTAAACCTTTGCTTTCACTCCTTTTAAATAATTTTTTCGACTAAAAATAAAAATTCGTCCTCACCCATTCCCCGAAAAAAATATTAAACTTTTTGGTATAATACCTTTTGGTTTAATTAGTTTTTAACCCTCGGCTTTCAACTTTTCCCGGTCCAAACCGAGTTCATCAAGGCTCCTCTGTCCTTTTCCCGTTACCTTCCATTTATACGGTCTCTTACCTTCGCGTTTCACTATCTTTTCTTCCTCCAACAACCGTAAGTGATGTAAAGAAGAGGAATAATTCATAGCTGCCGAGTTCGATATTGCTTTTATCGTGAGTTCTTTTTAACGCACTTCTTCACTTTCACTCATTTCCGCTGCCAGCACCTCAAGCATCTTTGTCCTCGCCTTTAATCCCTTTGCAACGTTTCTTCTCCGCTCTAAGTACGCATTCGGATGATACTTAAACTCTTCTTTTCGTTTTTGCATCGCCTATCTCGTTATCATATATATACTTGACCTTCATCCATTAAACTTGTAATTGCTCAATATCTCATGGACTTATAACTTGACATTGTCAGATTAACCGCAGAGTTCACGGAGAACGCAGAGGATGCAGGTTTAGGGGTTTAGGGGTTTAGGGGTTTGGAGGTTTAGCTAACGAGCTGAACCGCTAATAAACTAAACCTCTAATTCCGCGTTCTCTGCGGTAAATTTGAAATGTGACAAAGTCAAGATAAATACTAAGACAAAAAATAGAAAAGGAGAGATAGATGAACTTCCGACTGATTTTAGCATTGGATTTGCTCGATGGTAGAGTAGTGCATGCGAAGAGGGGCGAACGAGAGAAGTACGAGCCGATTCACCTCTTTAGTTCTATCGTTAAGTCGTCTGACCCTGTTCATGTCATCGAGGCGATAAAACCTGATGAAGTTTATATCGCGGACCTGAACAGGCTCATGGGCACTGGCGATAACAAAGGAATAATAAAGGGGCTAAGAACTAAAACCAAAAAGACAAGAATAACGGTAGAATATGGTGTGAAGCGTCTGGAAGACCTGAAAGAAGCTGTTGAAGCAGGGATAGCCGATAACCTTATTTTAGGAACCGAAACGGCATCTATGGAATTGATTTGCGAAACGTCTAAGAGCGATATTTTAAAAGATATAAGCGTGAGTGTTGACCTATTCAATAGAGAAGTGCGGACAGGCGATAAGAGGATGAAGATTGACCCTCTGTTGTTAATAAAGGAGTTGAATGAGTATCCAGTAGGGGATGTAATCGTGCTGGAACTGGATAGAGTAGGAACGAAAAGTGGGATAGACTTTGATTTCCTCGCTCGTGCCGTGGAGGTGTCGGAGCATGACGTTCTTTGCGGTGGTGGCGTTAGGAATTGCGAAGACGTGCGTAAAATGACGGAGATAGGCGTAAAGGGCGCACTGGTCGCTACTGCCGTCCACGATGGGGCTATTCCTAAATCTTTGTTTCGCTTATAAGCTATGAGGTTTCCCACCCATGAAATAGGTATAGAATGAATGTATTTGCGCAATAAAGTGCAAGAAAAACATAGAAAATAAACATATATTTACTTAATATATTAAGTCAAAGATAAGAAAGTTTATAATGGGATTATTTGAGCGAAGCAAAAAGATACTTGAAATCAAAAGAGAAAAAAGGAAGAAGCAGCGGGGAGAGGGTAAAGTAGATACGAAATCAGAAGAATTAAGAGAAGGCAGTATCGGAACGATAGATGGATTAGATTTCACCGTGCTTGGAAGGCTGGTCTATGACTGGGGAGGAGGGCAGTGGGAAGAGTTCTATTTGGAGTTCTCAGATACGGAAGAGCACAAATGGTTATCAAAGGAAGGGACGACACTTGAATTACTTGACGAAGTCGAATCTGCAGATGCACCAGACCCAGATGAACTAAAAGAAGGGGCTGTATTTGACTTTCAAGGAGAAAAAGTGAAGGTGAACGAAGTGGGAAAAGCAAGGATTGTCCTGGTTGAGGGGTCTTTTCCGTGGGACATTGCTGCTGGAACGCAGGTAACGTATGCCGATTGCGAGTTCGAGCGAACAGGAGAAATCCTCAGCTTGGAAAAACCCGCAGGGGCAAGGCTGGAAGTGTATAGGGGAAATGAATTATCGAGGAGAAGTTTGGAATTTTTTTAGGGGTGATGAAAAATGGGATTGATTGATAGGTTCTCAAATGTGGCTAAAGCGAAGATGAGCAAAATAGTAGAACGGTTTGAAGACCCTGCGGAACAACTCGACTACGCACACGAGAAATTGGTTGAGGAGAATAAGAAGGTGGCGGTCGCAGTGCGGGATTCAATCGCGGCGAAGAACCTGAAGAAGCGGGAATTGAACGAGGCACAGAAGAAGGTGGGCTCGGTGCACAACAAGGCGTTGGAGTACAGAAAGCGGGCGGTGGCGTTAGAGGAGAGAGTGGCGGAGTTAGAGGGCGAGAAGCGCGAGAAGGCGGAACTGCAGGTGGAGCAACTGAACAGTGCGGCGGCGCAACTGTTGGAGGAGGAGACGAGGACGAGGGAGAGAATACCGCTGCTTCAGCAGTCCGTTGCGGAGATGGAGAAGAAAGTGAGGATGCTGAAGGACAAACAGGTGGATTTAAACGCGAAGATTCAGCGATTTGCAGATAAGCGAGCGGATTTAAAATCCGATTACGCGATGGCGAAGGCGGGTAAGCGCGTTAACGAAGCGCTCTCGGGAATAGACGGCGAGATTGGTGATGTTGATTTAACGGTGCAGCGGATGACGGAGAAGATACGGATGGAAGAAGCGAGGGCGGAGGCATCGGGGGAACTCGGCACTGCTGCGGGGACTGCGGACTTGGGGACAAGCGAAATTGAGAGAGAGTTGAAGGTCTCAGGGTCGCTTTCCTCACTTGACGAGGAGCTGAAGGAGAAGTGAAGAAAATGTCGCGTGAATATTTATTAATTGGCATTTCTGGTGGCGGGACGTGGGCGTTCCCAGCGGCGAACAAAGCGGAAATATTAGAAAAGATAAACGAGCCGGACAACGAACTCGCGACTCTTAATGAACGCGGGGAGCTTGCAGAAGAGAAGTTCAACGAACTTTATTCGCAGATATTTGAACTGATAAGGTCGAGGGGGCTGCTCGTGGGTGAGGACGTTGAGATAGACGAGGTGCTGGACGAAGAAGAAGCGTTTCCAAAGCCGGATTTGACACTTCCGCCTGAGGATTTGAGCTACGAGGAGGCAATTTTGGTGTTCAAGGGCGAAGGGTTGGTCCCCGGGTGAGGAGAAGAGAAATGGCAAGAATTCAAGCTATTGTAGGACTGATAAAGGATTGCAGCGTGGAAAAGCTGGAAAATATAGCGTTGATGGAAGGGATGTTAGAGAAAGCGGCGAAGCTAATGGATTTGACGTTACTGAAAACCGTCAGCCATAAGTTCTCGCCCCAAGGACTGACCGCGATTGCATTGCTTGCCGAGAGCCATATTGCCGTTCATACGTATCCGGAGGAGAATTCGATATTCGTGGAGGTGATGTCATGCGGGCGTGGGGATGCGAAAAAGGTTCTGGAACTCATGGAAGATATGCTGGGTGGTAAAGCAGAGATTGTACTGGATAAAATAATAGGAGGTGAATAAAATGGTAAATGAAATGATAGTAACGGCGTGGGTAGCACTCTTATGGCTGGTAATAGGGATAGGTCTCAGCATGCTGCTGGTAAAAGTTTATGATGTTCTCGTATTCAGGAAATTCGACTTGCAGGAAGCGATAGAAGGAAGGAATAGTGCGGTTGCGATATTTTTCAGTTTGATGTTGCTCGGAATAAGTCTGGTGGTTGCGGCAACGATTATGTCACCGGGGACTGGTTCGCTGGTTCATGACATAACCTTAACAATTGGCTGGAGCATAGGGATTTCGCTCGTTGCAACACTCCTTTTCTTCGCGTTTGATATTATATTGGTGCCGAAGATAAAACTGCAGGAGGCGATAAGTAACGGGAACATCGCATCGGGTATCCTTTCAGGTATTTTATACGTTGCAGTTTCGGTGGTGGCAATGGCGGTGATAATGACATAAGTCGATACAAGAAAAAATAAATTATAGACACAGATTAACGCAGATTAACACAGATGAAAGAATCAGCACTTTTAAACTAAAATAAATCTGCGCAGTCTTGTGGTTATAAATTGAGATGGGAGGATAAGGAGAAGAAATGGTAGCTAAAGAGGATATAGGCATATTAGCAGCTATGGTTGTTATAGTGATACTTATAGTAGCTTCGATTCCGTTCGTTATAGGACCGCTTTTAGCACCTCCGAAATACACAGAAGACCAGCAAATAGCTCTTTCTTTAGTTTCTTACCTTGGCTATCACACGCTTGGCGACGATTCGATAGACCATTACAGTGCACAGAGAGTGCATGAAAATGGCGTTGCAGGGATAATGTATAAATATGGGAGAGAGGCGAAGGATATTGATAAAACGGTGCACGAGAAGTTAGAGGAGGTAGGTTTTGTCACAACTGCGATAGAAAGAGAGAAAAGCGGTGCATGGGAACCGTACTGGGATTATTCGTGGTTCTCTGCTGCGAATGGTGATATAGTTGCTTATGTTACGACTTATTCTGATGGTCGCAGCAAATATGTTTGTATAGCAGCGGGTTCAGACGATTATGAAGAGGAGGTATTCAAGATTCGTGCGGAAGGAGACGACTTCGTATCGTTGAGGAGTGATGTCAGGTATAAATCTGGAGAACCCGCAGCGATTGAGCACGTCGCACCTCTTGCGGGGACGATGTATGCGATACGGTATCCTCAACACAAGTTGAGTGGACCACGAGATGCGGCGGTGAACATAGAGGCGAGGAAGTCGTATGACGAGGTACTTGCGTTGAAAGAGAAAGTGGCGACGAACGAAACGTTCCAGCGAGAGTTCTTCAACGTTTCTGCGGATAATGAGACGGAAACGGCGGTAAATGAAACTCGTGTAGTCAGAGAGAGAACAAGATATTATCCCTGGGGGTTCTTTTGGGTATGCGGTGGTGGATATGGATACTACTCGCCTTATAGGTACGATTACCCCGGCTCAGGACCTGTTGTCAGACCGAGAGGTACGGGATATACTATCCGGGGTGGTGGAGGTTCGGGGAGGGCGAAATGAGGTTAACATGGAATTAGCGTATCAAGCACTACAAAAATATTTGAAGTTTTAAGAAGTTTGAGGAAGGAACTCGCTGATGCAGAGGGTATGCCACCGTACATCATCTTTCACGATTCGAGTTTGAAGGTGATGGCAACCCAGCTCCCGCGAAGTCTATCAGATTTTCGGAAGATTGGCGGCGTTGGTGAAAGCAAATTGGAGAAATACGGGGAATTATTCGTAAAAGAAATTGTTGATTATTGTAAGGAACATAATGTTGAGCCCAAAGCAATCAATTCTGGGTAGCGAGAGATTAGCACCTATAAAACTCTTTTAGAAGCATTCAATTTCCTTTCTCCTTGCTCCTTTTGGAAAGTTTGTCGAGATAATTTTCTTCTTTTTCGATTTTAAAAGTTGTCGTGAATTTTCGAGTTCGATTTCTTTTAAATGAGCTTATTTTCTCAACTTCATCGGGCTTTTTTGCTTTATTTCGTGAATAGTGCCATTATGTCAAATATTTTCGAGAAGAAAAACAACCAAAAAGCTTTTATATCAATTCCATCACTTTTAGTGATTACCTCAAAAAGAGATGGGCGAAGTGGAAACGGAAGCGGGAAGGGGAACAAGGAGCGATCTCAGGCATGAC
>JADHYP010000005.1 GCA_016782355.1 Candidatus Syntropharchaeum sp.
TATGGTTTCCTCCACCCACTCCGAAGGTATCCCTCGCCTCTTTATCTTCTTTAATGCCAAGGGGATAATTTTCACACTCATTATTAAAGTATAACTTAAACAGTCATTAAAAAGAAACTTGTGCTAACTTGAAGGGGTCAGATGAAATAACAGAAGCCGCATAAAGTTCCATTGCTCCAATATCAGAATTCCTATCGGCTAAAGAGCCTCTATCCACAAGCCTGACGATATGGTAATCGCCTAACTGAAAGATAGCGAGATTGAACGATTGCACACCCATATCGAGATACTTCTTTAACAATCCATAAATCGTATCCGCCATCTCATCGCTTCTTCTCGCTTTACTAACAACAATAATCTCCTTCTCTTTTACTGGCGTCAAGTAAACCAGAACTCTTTCCGCTTTATGCTCGCTCGCAAGCCCTAAACTATGATGAACCTTGTATAAATCCTCAATATAACCGGTGTTAAATTCTCTTTTATAATCGGCTGCGACTTTATCCAAAACTTCCAATTTACCATACCTCATCCTCGAAGCCGTTAATTGTATATGCCCGTGAATAATCGAAGCTCCACTCCTCCAGAGACAATTCCAGAGGAAGAACTTTTGCAGCAACTTCTTTTCTCCCTCGCACTTTCTGACTTCCTCAAACCAGCGCTCTCCGGTTCTTAAGTAATCCTCTATCCATTCCCTTTTTATCTCCAGGGGATTGTGTTCATTGAAAATTATCAAACTATGGAAAGAATCATACTTTGCTATGTTGCTACCAGTAATGCAATATTTCCCCCTCACTCTGCCGAACACGTCTGCCGGTGTTTGCTTTTCGGGATTGCAAAAAAGGCATTTTTCCTTCTCTTTCCGCTCTTCCTGCTCTATCGTTGATTTCGATTCCACCGGTCTATCAGTCCGTAACCCGTTAAATAAGCTGTGTTCGCCGGTAAACTTGTTTTTAATAGACACTATTCGCTGCTTTTCCACTCGCTCAACCGAACCAAACCTCTTTTTCACCCAGTCCTCCATCTCAGCGGTAATTTTTTGGCTGCCTGTGTAAATTTCAAACGAATAAAAGCGGTTGAACAACTCCCTGGCTTCTCCTGAAAGCGTGTCAACAATTTTGTCGAGTTCCGTTATTCCGTGTTTCATGCTTCCTCTTTATTTGTTCAGCTCCTTTTTATAACCACAAGATTACACATAAGCCCTTTCAGGGCTTGCGGGGACATGGGGCAGAGCCCCATAATTTTCACGAGAAACCTTTCTTTAAAAAAGAAAGCTTTACTAAAGATAAAACTTTTTTCTAAAAAGTTTTAGTGTTAATCTCGTGGTTTTTTTATCTTATATGCTGGCAAATATATATCGAAGGGCAAAAATAATAAACATGAGATTAGGTTATTTCATCTGGGAATATCCACCGAGAATAGTCGGCGGTTTGGGAACTTATGCAGAGAATATTTGCCCGGCGATACTGGACTTGGGACATGACATTTCCGTGTTTACGGTGAACGACGGTACGTTAAAAACGAGGGAGAGATTAAACGGCATTGACGTTAACCGACCGATGCTCGTGGACGGGAGCAACATACTTCCGCTCTTCTTAACGGAAGACCTGAGAAGATGGGACTCCGGAACTAAATTCTTCAATGACGTGCTTATATACAACATCCTCAGTGCTACTAAATTCGTTAACGAGCTAATAAAAAAAGAAGGTTATGAGTTCGATATAGTCTGCGCACACGATTGGCTAAGCGCAATGGCGGGAATGATGATAAAGCAAGAGACCGGTTTACCTTTTGTGCTCCATCTGCATTCAACCGAATGGGGTCGTTCACTCGGTGGTGGTTCGGCAGTTATTCGCCATATAGAAGAAACCGCAGCTAACGTCGCTGATAGGGTAATAACGGTAAGTTATCCAATGCACGAGGACCTTACAAGACATGGATTTGACGCTGCTAAGATAAGCGTTTGCTGGAATGGCATCAATTTGGATAAATACGACATGAAGAAGCTTGAGGATAAGGAAATTCAGACCCTGCGAAATAAATACGGAATTGGAGCAGAAGAAAAGATGCTGCTTTTCGTTGGCAGATTGACTGCGGTTAAAGGCATCGTAAACCTGGTGAAGGCAATGCACATGGTTACAATCAAGCATCCAGAGGCGAAACTCGTTATTCTTGGCAAAGGCGAGTTAGAGCAAACTGTTTCCGAGCTGATAAATAAATTGAACGTAGGGGAAAAAGTGAAGACGAGGTTTGAGTTTGTATCCGAGGAGGAAAGGATATTACATTACGGAGCTTGTGACATAGCTGTTTGCCCTTCTTTATACGAGCCTTTTGGTATTGTCTCCTTGGAAGCGATGGCGATGCGGAAGCCCGTTGTAGTGGGTGCCAGTGGAATTAGCGGGTTCAAGGACCAGGTAATTCCTTCCGGGCATGAACGAACGGGTGTTCACGTTGACGGCGGTAGTAAAGCGGACATAGCATGGGGGATAAATACGCTGCTTGAGAACGTGCAAAAAGCAACGGAGATGGGAAAAAGAGGAAGACTGCGGGTGGAAAAATATTTCTCATGGGAGAAGGCTGCGGAACGTACAATTGCGATTTATGAGGACGTGATAAGAGAAGTGGAGGGTGAGAAGAAATAAAGCAAATGACAAAGAAGAGCATCTGCCTTGCTTTTGAAGTTCACCAGCCGTTCAGGCTGAGGAAAGACTTCTTCTGGAATAAGCAAATGTTCAAGAGAAGCATGAAGGTAGAGGACCTTTTCGATTATTACTTCTTTGACGATAAAGACAGAGAAGTATTTGAGAAAGTAGCAAGAAAATGCTATCGCCCTACGAATGATATAATAATGGGGCTGATAGACGAATACGACGATTTTAAAGTCGCGTATAGCATTTCCGGTGTGTTTGTAGAGCAATGCGAGAGCTATGGTTTTGGTAAGGGTATTCTGGAGGACTTCCGACAGCTTGCATCGAGTAGAAAAGTGGAGTTCTTAGACCAGACATATTATCATTCGCTGGTAGGTCTTTATGAGGAAGAAGGAGAATTTATCGAGCAGGTGAAAGCACATCGCGAATTAATGCGTGACTTAATTGGATATGAACCTTCCTTTTTTGAAAACACCGAACTGCTGTATAACAACCGAATAGCGAAGCTCGTGGAGAACATGGGCTACCGGGGTATGTTCGCCGAAGGCGTGGAGAGGGTATTGGACGGGGGTTCACCAAACTACGTTTATGCGCCCATGGGCTGCAAGAATCTAAAAGTTCTTCTCAGGAATTACCCGCTAACCGACGACATAGGATTTAGATTCTCGCTAAAGAGCTGGAAAGAGTATCCTTTGAGTGCCGCTAAATACGCATCATGGCTCGATGCAACGCAGGGGCAGTGCATAAACCTCTTTTTGGATTATGAAACTTTTGGCGAGCATCACTGGGAAGATACAGGGATATTTGAGTTTCTATGTGATTTGCCATTGCAGGTATTGAAATACGAGATGGAATTTTCAATGCCTTCGGAGATAATAGAGAGCTATAAGCCGGTAGGAGTGATAGACGTAAGAAATTTAGAGACGACGTCCTGGGCTGACGTGGAGAAAGACACTTCTTGCTTCATCGGTAATACGATGCAGTGGGCATGTTACGAATATCTGAGATGGCTCGAACCTTATGTAAAAGAGTCAAAGGATGAGGAACTGCTGAAAATATGGCGTTACCTTGGCACAAGCGACCATCTCTATTATATGTTCACGGTAGGCGGTGCGTCAGGGGAGGTGCACAGTTATTTCTCTCATTTTGAGAAGCCCCATGATGCTTTTGTCGCTTTATTCTCCGTCATTCACGATTTCGATGCCCGGTTAAGAGTGAGGATAAAAAAAGCCGATTATCCTTTCGTTTTTCAGGATGGGGAAAAGGTATGGAGTTTGAAGGGGTTATGCGAATATATAAAGAGAACGAGGGGAGAGAAAGCGGAAGAAGCTATAAGAGATTATATGGAAAGAGGAGATTTTGAGCGCTGGATAAGGGAAAGTGTAAGGGAGGCGGAGATTGCGAAAGAAGTAGAGAATTTAAGTTTAAGCATAGAAAAGCAGAAATACGATGCGGATGTGTTACGGGAGCGGATATGTGGGATTATTTCTAAATGAACTTATTTATTATATGCAATAAATATTGGACTAAGATTGTGAAAAAATAGGAAGGTGATGGTTTATTAGCACGATAGAAGAAGTGGGAACGGTTGCTGGTGAAATATGGCATTTATTGAAAGAAAGAGATGAGTTAAGCATATCCGGAGTGGTCTCAGAGATAAATGCCTCGCAAAGCACCGCTTACATGGGTCTTGGATGGCTCGCAAGGGAGGATAAGCTGGAGTTTGCTAAAAAGAGCAGAGGCGTTTTCGTTAGATTGAAGTAAAGGAATTAGAAGAAGCAGCGAGTGCGAATTCGGATATTTACCTCGATTAGTTGACTCACGGCAAACGAACGAAATATCTTCCCTCTCTTTCCATAAAATCCAGCTCATCCGCTCTTGTAAGCCAGCCTAAAGCGAGGTAGCAGATATTTGGCAACGCTTCCGTCTTGATAATAACTTTTGATATATTTAGCTCCTCTTTTATATCCAATAAACATCTTATCTCCTCTGCTATCATCTCGACGTTCCTTCTTTTCAAATCTACTCTACTTCTCATTATCCACTCGAGCGATGCCTTCACCGCCTCAGCTATCCTGTTCGTTTTCTGCTCCAGCATCTTCTCCCGCTCTTCCCTTAATTCTCCCTCTTCCAAATCGCTATTCAGTATCTCCACTTCTTGAACGTCCTTACTCTTTATTAACACCCTCATTCTCTCATTTATTTGCAGCCTTATCATCACCCTGTTCAGCAATTCATTCGCAATCTCTCTCACTTTCACGTTTATTAACATCCCCATATTCTCCTCAACGTCTTCCGCATACGGATAAGATTTTATGTATTCGGCTATCTCGGTAGGAGAAACAAAGATACCTGCATCTACTTCCTCCACTCGCAATCCCGTTCCTTCCTCTAAAATCTCATTCAGTAGCCCCTTTAGCAGATAGTTCAGTTCGATTTTTTCCATATTCACTTCTTTTTAGAGAGAGACGTATTAAAAATAATCTTTAAATTATAATTCCACCAGTGGATAATAAAGCAATGAAAAGTGACGATGATTTAATAAAGGACGTTCATGTCCTGTTGTATCCATTAAGATACCGGATTGTAGAGTTACTGGAAGAGAAGCCGATGCACGTGACCGGGATAAGCACTGTATTGGAAGAAGAAAGGAGGCTCGTTTCTTATCATCTACTCATACTGGTAGAGCATGGTTTCCTACGCAGTAATTCCGTAATTATTTACTACGGCCGAGTTCTTTTAAAAGGTAAGCGAAGCTCTTTTCCCATGCCGTGCCGATAATCTCGGAACCAGAAAATCCCTGAGGCGAAGCTGGACATTGATTGCTGCTTCCTCCAGTAAGTCGTATGCCGGAATTTTCTCAAAATAGTCTCCAGCATCTTCCTTTGCTTCTCCATTGACTTTTCGACTTCTCCTTTCTTCTCAACGTCATGATGGAGCTGCGCCATGCTATCAAATATATCTTTTAGCCCCTTGTCGTCCACGTAATAACTCACGAGTTCACTCACTTCATCGAACACTTCTTTCAGTCTTCCCTTGCAGCTCTTCTCGTCTTTTTCCGCTAAGAATGCTTCGCAATCGCTCAAAGACCGCTCAAGCCTGTCAAGCGTCCACCCACTCGCTAAGACACGCACCTCCGGATAAAATCTTTTTATATACTCTGGCTTCAGTGTCAATATATTTCTAACGCTTACAATGCCTACGAGCACGCCGTTTTCCACCACCGGCAGCCTTTTTATGGCATTCTTTGCTGCAAGCTTACATGCTTCGTCTATCGATGCTTTCGGCTCGATGGTGACCAAAGGGGAAGACATCACTTCTTTCGCTTTTACCTCACTTGCCCTCTTGTTCTTCAATAGAACTTTTAATGCTATGTCCCGCTCAGTGATTATTCCAGCGGGTTTGCCTTCCGAGGTTATAACTACGCTCCCTATCCCCAATTCCTCCATATCTTCCGCTATTTTAATGATTGCCGTGTCTTCGTCTTCCGTGATGATAGGACGGCTCATTATGTCTCGGATTTTCATTTTTCACCACTTTTTTCATTGTACATAAAGTATAACTTCCTTCTATTTAAGACGCGGATTAACACGGATTTACGCGGATTTATTTAAGTTTAACCGTGTTGATTTTCATCATCTGTGTTAATCTGCGTTAATCTGTGTCAATAATTTATTCTCACTCTCGTGCTGGTTTGGGATACGACCTAATTTGTTCGAGAACGCGAGGGAAATCGGCAAATACCGCTCCTAAATCCACCGTTCCTACCACGTCCACAACGCCTAAAGCTGCTATAACTTCCCCTTTCCTGTTCCGAATCGGAGCAACGATAACGGGTATTCGCGCATATCTCCCGATAAGAGGTGTCGTCCGTACCACTCGGTTCTCCTTCAGCACTCGCTCTAATACCGGACCTGTGTATTCAAAATCTATAACTTCCCCTTTTTCCACTCTAACACCCTTTTTATTCTTGCTTCGCATTGTCACCGGTATTACAAGCAAATCGTTCACTGCCTTTGCTATCGGTGCGAGTTCTTCTGCGTTCGAGTCCTCATTTATTACTAAGCTCTCTTCCATTTTTCCCTCCTTCTTCCTTTGGTAAAGCTTTTCTTTTTAATAAATATTATCGTTTTTCTTCTGAACGAACAGGCAAGGTAAAGCACACGGTGCACCCTTTACCCTTCTCTGATTTTATCCAGATACGACCCCCATGCACCTCGATTATTCGTTTCACGATTGCCAGTCCGACACCGGTTCCTTTGCCCTGTTTAGGCACCTGATAAAACAAATCGAATACTTTTTCGTGTTGACCCGGTTCGATGCCCATGCCGTTATCACGTACAAAAAACACGGTTTCATTGTCTCTTATGCAATAACCAAAGTATATTTTGGGCTGTGATTGTTCACCCATGTAATTTATGCCGTTATCAATGAGGTTCGCCAGCGCCTCGACCAGCTTTGCTTTGTCCGCGTGAACGGTAGGGAAGTCCTCAGCCACGGAGACTTCAATATTGTTAGCTTTTAGTTTAACTGACGTTTGTTCCAGTGCTTCTTGAACAATTTCTACGAATGGCACGTCCTTTGGCGGGTGAACCACACGTCCGCTGCGTGAAAGTTCCAGTGTGTCCTCCAGCTGATGCCCTATCCTTGTAGCGGCATTTTCTATATACTTCAAATCGCTTTCCACTTTCTCTGCTTCTTTTAGCTCTAAATCTTCTCTAAGCATGTCAACATAGCCCTGTATGGTAATAAGAGACGATTTTAAGTCGTGGCTGACTGCGTAAGCGAATCTTTCCAACTCGGCGTTCTTTGCTTTCAGCTCTTCTATCAATGCCCTATACTCGCCGCTTTCTTCCATTAGCACCTTCACTTCTTCTGTTCTTCCTGAAAACTGATTCTCACCATCCTCCACATCATACACGCTCATTGTCATTCTTGCGATATTATCCCACGAGAATCCTTCTGCCGTCTTCCTTCCGTTCGCGCCTATCCACTTTGCCTTTTCTGAATCGCCAAATACGCTCTTTATTCCCCACGCAATGGAACCCGGATTGTCATACACCTTCAGCCCGTTTACATCGTGCCTGACGAAATCGAAGCCGTTATGCGTTACCACAATTGGCTTACCAGCAGCCCACGCTTCCAACACCACTATCCCAAAAGGTTCATTCCTCGAAGGTATGCATACCACGTCACACGTCTTGTAGAAATTTATGAGCGCGCCATCCGGAACATAGCCTAAGAAACGGCAGGCATGCTGGACGCCAAGCTCCCTCGCTCTTTGTTCTAAACCGCTTCTCATGTAGCCGTCTCCGATGAAAAAGAACTTCGCAGTGGGGAAACCAGCTAAAACCGAAGGAATTGCCTCTAATAGCAAATCCGTTCCCTTCTGCACTACCATCCTTCCCACAAATAAACATACGGGGTCCCAAACGCCAACGCCATGCTCTTTCTTCACGCTCTTCCAGGGATCAACGACCCCATCAAACTTCTGTAACAAAATTCCATTCGGTATCACCGCTATTTTCCGGTCCTCAAACTTATATATCCACTCAGCTTCCTTATTTATCGTTTCTGAAGTGGTTATTATTTTATCAGCGACGAATCCGCCATACCATTCTAAGTTTCTTATGTCTTTCGACTGTCCGTCGTGGAAAACATTCCCGCATCTCCCGTATTCAGTTGAGTGAAGCGTAAAAACGGTTTTCTTGCTACGGGCATTCCTTATCTCTGCAATCGCATTTGCAGTCATCCAGTCGTGCCCATGTATGACGTCAAAATTGCCTGACACGTTCTCAGTCCGGAAGAAGTGATAAGCGAAGGAGCGGCACATGTTGTCCATCTCAGCCATGAAATCGGGATTCAAGTCGAAAGGGCAGCGGTGGTAATGCACTCCGTCTATCACCTCATAATGCTGCTGTCCATTTCCCATCCTTGTGAACACGTGCACTTCATTCCCGGCTCTCTGAAGAGCAGCAGCAAGTTCTGTAACGTGTGGCGCAACGCCTCCAACAGCAAGCGAATGCAACGATTCCCAACTGAACAATGCGATTCTCAGCTTATTTTCACCTGTAAAATTCTCTAAGCTCATCGTATCGCTCCGCAATGATTTCCTTGAATTCGCCCGGTGTTTCTCCTATCCTATCCGCAATCTCCTTATCACCAAGATATTCTATCCACGATGCCAGCCAGAGAGCCTCCTCCTCGGTGAACACATCAAGGTTAGCTATCAACTCTGTTATGTTTTTTATAGCTATGCTATTGCTACCCCTATTCAGGAAATACGGATTCTTTCCAACAGGTGCGAATAAAGAAGTTGCGAGCATGGACAGTTCTGCCTTCTTCTTATTTATCTTTGCTACAATCTTCTTTTTCTTCCTTTCTTCCTCTTCTCCTATCATTGTCATAAAGCATCTACCGTTTTCAATTCGCTTATGTGTTCCTGGAGCATGCCAATCAATTTGCTTCTCGGCTCCCACCATTGTATGCCTACGACTTCGGATGTAAGCTTCTCGTCCCTGAAGACATCTCGTATCCAGTCAGCGAAATCGTTGTAGCCCTCCCGGAGATGATACTCTATTGCCTTCGTGTCCACTTTTTTCAACATATCCACAAACGTTTCCAAACTGCGTGCTATAAAGCCTGTATGAACGATTTTACCTCCCCTGCGCATGTTAAAGTAAAAAGCCTCTTCATCCGAAAGTGTGCGTAATAAATTTCCGTTCTCATTTCCTTTCCCTTCTTCCCCGGTTCCGTTTCCACTGGCATCGAATCTGACAAATCTTTTTACGACGTTATCCACGGTTGTGCTGTGTGGTATGGTAATAAAGGGCCATATCATTCCTTTAAGAACTTCAACTTCCTTCCCGAGCTCGCAGTTAGCACCAATGATTGACTGCTTTATACTCGCGTTATCTCCCGTTATGGTTCGTTCACCAATGAAACACTGCTCCAGGCTTGAGTTCTTTCCTATGTAAACGTCTTCAAATAAAACCGCATTGGGTCCTACCGAACAATTATCTTCCACAACCACACTATCGCCTATCACTGTGGGTCCCGTTATCCCGGAACTGTTAATCTCAACATTTTCGCCTATAAACACGTCTCTCTTCGCCTTTCTCAACATCCATTCCATCGCTTTCATATACTCCTCTGGCTGACCCACATCAGTCCAGAAATTGCCTGCTTCCATCTCGTATCCAAACATCTTGCCTTTTCCCTTCACCTGAAGCAGGTGAAAAAGGTCCTTTGCAAAGTCGAAGGCTATCCCATCAGGTACAAATTCCATCGCTTTCGGCTCCACCACGTATATCCCGGTGCTCGCCAGGTCGCTGAAACACTTACCCTTATCAGGTTTCTCGTGGAATCTACTAATGCAGCCATTACCTTCGAGCTTTGCAATACCATAGTTCCACGGGTCTTCCACGTGCGTTACCGCGATGGTTACCAGCCCTCCTGCTTCGTGGTGAAAATCTATTAATCCACGCAGGTCCATATCCGTGATGTTATCGCTCTGTATCACCACGAAAGGTTCATCTTCTTCTTCATCCAACCCCGCATTTTTCACCGACCCCGCAGTTCCAAGCGGGTATGGCTCCGCTGGATATGTCAGGCGCACATCTTCTCTATACATAAAGTGGTCCATGACCATCTCTCGAAGGAACGTCGTGGTTACCACGATGTCGTTCAATCCGTGCGAGACCAGGTAGTCAACCATGTGCTCAATCACCGGCTTATTCACCAACGGGACCATCGGCTTCGGCTTCGTGAACGTTAGTGGACGAAGCCTGGTTCCAATCCCCCCAGCCAAAATTACGGCTTTCATTTCTTCTTTCTTCACCTCTTTCTCTCTTCTATTTTTTGCCTTAGCTGTGAAAACGTAGGTTATGGCACTCAGAAATAATGATTTGTGAGGACATGCGACATGTATGCGTAATTTCTTCCCTTATAGGAAATTACTTTAAATAATGAGATATGTTATCACAATATAAAGGTAAGTGAGATACGATGATACGAAAGAACATCTCGTTGTACGAGGAAGATATGAAGAAAATAGCGAGAATAGTGGAGAAACACGAAGGCAATCTCAGTGCAGCGATGCGAGAAATCATTGATTTCATTGATTTCATGCTGCGGAAGTTCGGGAGCCTTGAAGAGGCGAAGAAAATAGAAAAGAGAACAAAAGGCGTGTGCCTCCCATCTGGGATGCTGAACTGGTTTCTTACTTATACAAACGAGTGCCTTCCGGATGAGGATGCGGCTGGTAGTATAGAGGAGATTTGTGCCATCGAATCCGTATCTGACCTTGCAGAGATTGCAGATATAGGCTTCGCAGTGGACATAAAAGTAGATGCCGATGATGCCCGAAATCCTTCGGAAGTGACGATTCGTTTATCCGGTGAAAGAACGCATACAGAGTTCGTAGCGAAAATTGCCGCTTGTTTCCTCGCCGAGAACAGGGGATTGGCTGTGGAGGCTGTTTTCCGGCATACTGCATTCACCACCGTGAAACTGAAGAAGGAAGCGAAAGGGGAAGGTGATTATAAAAAGGTGCGCGAGAGTTTGATAAAACACTTCGGCGAGCGGCATATAATGATGCAGGAGATATTGAGCAAGCGGCGATTCTGGAATGCGATGATAAAAGCCACTGCTGAGTGGGGAGACGTGGAAAGGTATAAGTATCCGAGGCTATACAGGTGAAAATCCCAGGTTCCCGGCACCAAATTACAAATAAATTCCAAACTCTTCAGTAGCTAACATTTTAAACTTTTTACTCTACATTGCTCTCAGCTACAAGGGAAGGGCAATTCCCTTATTATGGATTGTCCTGGGTCGTAAGGGAAACACCTCGTTGGAACACTGGAAGCAAGTCCTTGCGCCTGTGATAGAAGCGTTGAGGCAGATGGATTGGATTTCTGCACCCATTCATGTGGTTGCGGACCGCGAATTCGCCAGTCCAAAGCTTGCAGAATGGCTGAAGACGTCTTATGAGGTCGATTCTACTCTGCGTCTGAAAGCTAGCATGTATCTCAGCGGTAACGGCATGCCAGAGACCGTTTTTAGATGCCTGGAGTTGGGAAATACCGACATCTAGCTACGGCTAAGCAATATCGGGTATGGACAGGGGAATAAGGGAAGAAGAAATGCATTTGATCGCCAGGGTACTGTGTAGTAGCCTATTCACCGCTGAAAAACCGTGTTAAACACGCCAAATAGACCGGGTTGCGGTTGAGGACAAACGTGGGTATATAAACACCATTTTGGCAAGCCCCAGCCAAGAACTCTGATCGCTGTATAAGATTGCATTGCGTCAGTATAAATCGCCAGTGGGGTGTCTAACATAATTTCTATAATAAATGCCAGAAAAGTGTTAGCTACTGAGATCGTAATAGTAAATTTGTATTATATAAACATAAAAAACCAAATGCTTGGACAAAAGTTTCTGCTCTAAAATTGGTTTAATGGGGACCTATTTTTGCTTCTTTTGTAAATAAGCAAGGATTAGCGCCAGATAGAATACCCAGAATGTTTATTATAAACATCGAAACACAAGCTTATTTGCATAAGACGAAAACAAGAAGAAACCCTTGTTAAATGGTGATAGAAGTCAAAATCAGCTTAAAAATTGCCCAGAATTTATGGTTCGCATTACATAAATTATGCGGGTGAAAATCCATGATGTTGTATCTGACAATATCTCAATATCTTCAAGATCACGTATCCCAACTTCAATTAAAATCCGTTGCATAATCTCCTTGCGAAAGTCATCGTTTACCATCCCAAGTATCTCAAGAATTTCTTTAACCTCTTCTTTCCTTGCAATTACAATATCTATCAAATCCTTGGTTAATCCCTCTAAGAACCGATTTATTACCAAATTTAAGACATCAAAACCTCTGTCCGAGAATATAAACTCTTTGTCAGATAAAAGTAAATTTCTACTTCTATTTTCAAATATGTGCCCTGGAACACAAAATGAGAACACGACATTAATATCTGGGACGTTCATTAATCGCCTCCTTAACTGACTTTTTAAAGTCAAACGCCTCTGATGCTTTCCTAAACTTCTCCTTTTCTTCCTTTGATGCTTCTCTCCGCAATAGCCCTTTTTTATAAATAAATCCCTCAATCCTATCCACCGTTCTCAGGAAATCTATCTTTCGTATCTTTCCCGCTCTTAATAAAAACAAGTCATGCAGAACCTCAAATGCCTCTCTTATCGCTTGAAAATCTTTTTATCGCTCAAAAGAATTTGTAAAGCATGGAATGCACGATATTCCATCATCTATTTATTTTTAAATGCGATATTCTCACATTGTCTTATTTTATCATGCAAATCATCGAATAACTCTTCAGGGAAGAAATCTTTACCATAGAACTCTAACCATGATTTTATACCCAACAATTCCACAGCTACACTAATCTCATCTATCTTTTCGCTCATCCTTTTTCACCTCTTTCCAAATTTTATATTATACCCTCAATCTTAATTACTTTTATCTTAGAATTGGAATATGTTTAGAGTTAATCCATAGGAGACATAGGAAGCATAGATTCCCAGAACTCCGAATGCAACTAAGAAAGGGACAATTCCAATTCGAGCAAGTGTTACAATCGTTTGCATAAAAGAACATTCCGTTTTTCTGAATCCAACGAAAACTCCGTATTGCTGCAAGCCAGCTAAAGGAGCTATGGCTGTAAAGACAATAAAAATCAAAAGTAAAATTTTATTCTCTTTTATGATGCTTAAAGAAGGGCTCCATAGTTCTATCCCTGCAATGAATATTGCGGTTAAAGCAAGCGAAAAGATAAAAGAGATTGTAAGGCAAGAGTTTATCAATTCTGTTTTGTCTTCTCTTTCGGGAAGGAATCTTATCAAAGAGATGTCGAAACCGAGCATGGAGAGCATACCAAGCAAGCCCATAGCGGCGATAATAGCAGATGCTAAGCCAATGTCTTCGGTGGAGTAAAACCTTGCGGCAATCAACCAGAAGAAGAAGCCGGAGCCTGCGCTCGTTACAGAGGAAAGCATTAAAAAATAAGCGTTCTTAAACAAAGGGTCGTTTAAGTGTTGCTTCAGTTCCTTGCGGTTTTTTGGTAGCCAGAGTTTCATGGTGTGTTTCTTTTTTAACCACAGATTACACAGATTACACGGATTTATTTTTGAGCATAAAAGTTTTTGCTAAAGGTAAGCCTGCGTAGCCTGAGCCGGGGATGCAAACAATTTTGTCTTGCATGTGGCCTATACTCTTTTTTCTTTAAAATACATGAAGTTATGAGTTTTCTATTACGAAATCGAAACCTGACCTGATTTTTTGTATTGCCGCGAAATGATTGTCAGTAGTTACAAGCTTCATGTTTCTGTTCAACGCTACCGCCGCTATTATTATATCAATTGCGGGTATTGGCTTTCCGATTTTCATATAATCCCACAGCTTCTTCAAAGCTTATTTCCGACAATTCCTTTTCAAATTCACTTCCAAGCCCTTCAAGTAGTTCCTCAGTCGTCACTTCAAGCTTACCCGCCTCTAAACGATAAACGTAATCCATAATAGCCTTCTTCATTACTTCAGTCCATCTGATTCCCCTGTGCTCTTTCATCTTTTTATACAGCTCTTCCGGTATCGAAAGTGTTATATCTGGCATAATATAAATATAGGCAACCAGTATTTAAATTATTACTCTAATCAAAATATCATTGACTACTTCTTCTTACTGCGGGAATCATCGGATGTATAAACGAAGTTAGTCTCACAGATCACCGGAATTTTTGGATTTTTCATCGCTTTTAACCCTTTTCAACTCTTTCGCAACACTCTTCGCATCCTCAAATTCCGCAGCTACGTTCAGCAAATTACCTTTCGCATCCGTGCCTATTTTCACGCCTACTTCTCTTTCTACACCTTTTATTCTCACCTTCACCTTTCTCTGTTCTCTATTTGCAATGAACCGATGCTTTACTTGCATAACGCGAACACCTAAAGAGCCAAAACTTTTAAGAAAAAAGTTTTATCTTTGGTAAAGCTTTCTTATAAGCCCTTACAAGGCTTGCGGGGTCGTGGGGCAGAGCCCCACAGAAAGAAAGGTTTCTCGTGAAAATCCGTGTAATCTTGTGGTTAATAAAAGGAGCTAAGCATTTATATATAAAATATATTTGAATCTTTTAATAAATAGGATTACAACGCAGGAGAAAGTCATGAGATTCATAAAATGGTTTGAAGAGGTTGGGACCGGGGACGTAGCCTTAGTAGGCGGTAAGAATGCATCGCTGGGCGAGATGATAAGAAATCTGCGAGAAAAAGGCGTGAACGTTCCATCAGGGTTTGCCATCACTGCCGGGGCATACAGGTACATGATACAAGAAGCGGGCATAGGCGAAAAGATCGGAGATACGCTGGCGGGTTTGGATACGCACGACATGGAGAATCTGGCTAAGCGAGGTAGTAAGATAAGAGCGTTGATAAAAAATGCCGGATGTCCAGAAGAACTGGAGGAAGAGATAAGAATCGCTTATAGAGAGATGGAAGAAAGGTACGGGGAAGGGGTTGACGTGGCGGTGAGAAGCAGTGCGACGGCGGAGGACCTGCCCACGGCTTCATTCGCGGGACAGCAAGAGACGTTTCTGAATGTAAGAGGGGAAGGAGAATTGGTGGAAAAGGTAATGGAATGTTTTGCCTCTTTATTCACTAACAGGGCAATGTCCTACCGTGTGGATAAAGGATTTGACCATCTCAGCGTCTATCTCTCGGTTGGTGTGCAGAAGATGATTCGCTCAGATTTATCGTCTGCCGGAGTTATGTTTTCGATAGATACGGAATCCGGTTTCAAAGATGCGGTTTACATTACCGGTGCATACGGCTTAGGGGAGAACGTGGTGCAAGGAACCGTAAATCCCGACCAGTTTTATGTTTTCAAGCCGACGTTAAAGAAAGGATTTAGACCGATTGTGGAGAAGAAGCTGGGGACAAAGGGGAAGAAACTGGTTTATAAAGAAAAAGGGACGGGGACAAAGCAAAAAAAAGTGGAAAAAGAAGAGCAAAGAAGGTTTGTGCTGACTGATGATGAGGTGCTCACGCTCGCAAGGTGGGCGTGCATTATCGAGGAGCATTACGGGGCACCGATGGATATTGAATGGGCAAAGGATGGGAGAACCAATGAACTTTTCGTGGTTCAGGCGAGACCGGAAACGGTGCATTCGCAGAAAGACGTTGCCTCATCGGAGACTTACGTGCTGGAAGAGGATATTGAGTTGCTTAACGAAGAAGGAAGGCTGTTAGTCAGCGGAGAGGCGGTTGGTACTAAAATCGGGTATGGTGAGATAAACGTAATAGAGAGTTCCCGGGATATCCATAAATTCAAGCCCGGACAGGTTCTGGTTACAAACATGACGGACCCGGATTGGGAGCCGATAATGAAAATAGCAGGTGCAATCGTGACGAACAGGGGAGGAAGAACCTGCCATGCCGCTATAATTTCACGCGAACTCGGAATACCCTGTGTAATCGGGACAGTTAAGGGGACGAGGGTTTTAAAAGGTGCAAAAGACGTTACGGTAGATTGCTCAGGAGGCATAGGAAGAATATATGAGGGGAAGTTGAAATACCGGATAGATAAACTGGCACTGGACAAACTTCCAAGACCCCGTACACGGATAATGATGAACGCGGGGGTACCGGAAAACGCATTTGTTCAAGGTCAAATTCCGAACGATGGAGTGGGTTTAGCCCGGGAGGAATTCATAATTAATTCCTATATAGGCATACACCCGCAGGCACTGATAGACTACGAGGAATTAAAGAAAAGGGCGATGGAAGAAGAAGACAGGAAGATAGCTAAGGTAATTAAAGAGATAGACAAGAGAAGCGCATCGTATGAGGACAAAGTGCAATTCTTCATTGACAACTTAGCAAGGGGGATAGGAAAGATAGCAGCGGGATTTTATCCAAACGAGGTGATAGTGCGATTATCGGATTTTAAAACAAACGAGTATGGTAATTTAATTGGCGGGTATCTTTACGAGCCGAAAGAAAGTAATCCAATGATAGGGTGGAGGGGAGCCTCGCGTTATTATGACGATAAATTCAAGCCTGCGTTCAGGTTAGAATGCGAAGCGATAAAGAAAGTGAGGGAAGAGATGGGGTTGACCAACGTTAAGGTGATGGTTCCGTTTTGCAGAACGCCGGAAGAAGGAAGAAAGGTAATAAGAACAATGGCGGAGTTCGGATTGAAACAGGGTGAAAATGGATTGGAAGTGTACGTGATGTGTGAGATACCGTCAAACGTTATTTTGGCGGATGAATTTGCGGAGGTGTTTGATGGGTTCAGCATAGGGTCGAACGACCTGACGCAACTGACGCTGGGCTTGGATAGGGATTCTGACCTCGTAGCACGCTTATTCGACGAGCGGAACGAGGCGGTGAAAAGGCTGGTGAAGCACGTCATAAAAGTTGCGCATGAACACGAGCCAAGGAGGAAGATAGGGATTTGCGGACAGGCGCCGAGCGATTTCCCGGAATTTGCAGAGTTTCTGGTGGAATGTGGAATAGATTCGATGTCTCTGAACCCGGATGCGATAATATCCACGAGGTTTAATGTCGCGGAAGTGGAGAAGCGGATAGAACAGTAAAATCCAAAACTAAACCTTTCTTTAAAAAATAAAATGATAATGTTGCAGGATAAAAAAGATGTACATAAAGATAAGAGCGGTTGATGTAGTAAGGGTGCCGCCGGGAAGATTGGGGGACGATTTGCAGGTTGTGGTGAAGGAGGTGCTGCAGGAGAAGCTGGAAGGGCGAATGGATAAAAAGATAGGGATGTTCATTGCAATACTGGAAGTCATAGATAAGAAAGAAGGGCGGATAATGATAGGAGACGCGGGCGTTTATTACGAAACGACTTTTGATGCGCTTGTTTTCAGACCTAAGATGCAGGAGATAGTAGAGGGGGATGTGGTGGAGATAGTGGAATTTGGCGCTTTTGTGGAGATAGGTCCGTTAGATGGGTTGTTGCACATCAGCCAGATTACTGACGAGTATATTTCGTATGATGAGAAGGGCGCGAAACTCGTTACCAAGGATACAGGCAGGACATTGGGTGAGGGGGATAAGTTGCGAGCGAGAATAGTTGCGATTTCTCTGAACGAACGCGACCCCGGAGACAGCAAGATAGGGTTAACGATGCGACAGCCGGGTTTGGGGAAATTCGAGTGGATGGAGGAAGAGAGGGAGAGGGAGAAGGAGAAGAAAGGGGGACAAGAAAATAAATTATAGACACAGATTAACGCAGATTAACACAGATGAAAGAATCAACACGGTTAGACTAAAATAAATCTGCGTAAATCAGTGTAAATCTGTGTCTTAAATAGAAGGAAGTCATGGAAAAAGCGTGTAGGGATTGTCATAGGATTATTGGAAGTGAAAAATCGGTATGCAAATGCGGCTCTAATTCAATCAGCAAGGATTGGAGTGGGTATGTGGTGATTATAGATGCGGAAGGGTCGGAGATAGCGAAGAAAGTGGGGATAGATAAAGAGGGGCGGTATGCCTTGAAGGTTCGGTGAAAAGAGGAGATTTCCTGATGAAAGTGAGAGGTTCAAATGCCTGCGATGTGTGTTTATTTATTTATTAATATTAATGTGTAATGCTTACCATAGTCAAGATTGAGGAGAAAGAAAGAGGAAAGGTATATCACATAAGAATTAATAAAAAGGATACAGAGATAATGATAACCGGGCATGCGATAGATAGGAGCGAAATGTGGGGGGTGGATATGGAAAGAGTGATTGACGCATTGATATATCCCGAAGAGGTTGTTATCGGACATCGTAGTAGATACATAGCCCATAAAAGGGAGGAGGAGCAT
>JADHYP010000006.1 GCA_016782355.1 Candidatus Syntropharchaeum sp.
CCTACGAATATGCGAGAATACCGTTAAAGCAAGGACTAAATCTGATTTCAGGTCCAAACGGCGCGGGCAAGTCATCCATCCTATTAGCGATTTCAGTTGCTCTGGGTCAGATATATACAGAAAGGAGCAAGAGGCTGAGAGATTTGATAAGGCGAGGTAACGAAATCGCACGGATTACTTTGGTATTTGATAACGAAGAAACGAACGGAAGCAGACCAATCGGTTTTTCAGACGCCGATACTTTCATGCTGTCGAGATATCTGAAGAACGATGGGAACTACTGGTGGGAAGCGGATTATAAGCAGATAAGCTACGAAGAAGTCATAAGGCTGTTCAAAGGATTTGGGCTCGACCCGAATAATATGCTGATAATCATGCATCAAAACACAATGGAGCAATTCTGCTTGACGTCACCGCAGGAGAAGCTAAAGCTTTTAGAAGCGGCTGTTGGCTTCGGTTCATATCGAGAAAAGGTGATAGACGCGAGGAACCGGCTCGAATCTATCATAAGCGAAGATGAATCTATTTCCGAATTGCTTGGAAGAGCGGAAGAAAGCCTTGGTTACTGGAAAGAGATGCATGAGAAGTATTTACTGAGAGAGGAGTTGGATGAGCGAAGGGGATGGTTGAAACGCGAGGCGATATGGGCACGGTTCATAAAACAGGAAGCGGCGTTGAATATACTCGAAGAACGGCTTAACGCAAAGGAACATGCAGTTGAATCAAATCAGGCTGAGACTGCGGACACGAATGAAAAGATAAAAGAATGGCGTGGAAAACTTGACTCGTGGAAAATCAACTCTAAGGAATCCTTTTACGAACTTTTGCACCTTGAGAAGGAAGAGACGAAATTTGCGGTTTTAGCTGAGCTTCTACGAGAGAACGAACGGATTTTCGGCGAACCTGTAAAGAATGAAGAGGTGGAGAGAATAAGGGAAAGGCTAAAAGAAGCGGATAAAAGGGGAGGAGAATTAGAAGAGGAAATAAGCAAGGTGCAAAGCAAACTCGGAGCTATTGAAAGGAGCCTGGAATCGAACATGGACGCTTATATAAGCTACCGTGTAAAGGAAGAAGTCCTGAGGTTTAAGAGCGACATGCTCGAAACAGATATAAGAACGATTAATGCGGAGATGGAGAAAGCGAATGAAAAGTTGGCGGATTTACTACCCATGAAGAAAAAAGCGGGTGCGCGAATAGAGACAGAAAGAAAACAGAGCGAAATAGAGAATGAAATAGGGTTGGTAAATGCGAGAGTCGAAGCGTTGGGCGAGATACCGGAAGAGACGGAGGAAATTTACTCGAATTATTCAAAGTTGTTTGATGAATTGAAAGAGAAATCGGAGATAGTAGTGGCGAATAAACGAGAAGGGCTGAAGGAACTCGATGCGAGGAAGAAAGTCTGGCGGAAGACGATAACCGACCTTTTGGATTCTATCAACGGTTCTTTTCAGCAAATTCTGTCCGGCATAGGCGCTACCGGGTTAGCACGGCTGGTTAATGTCGAAGAGGGCGATATAGAAAATGCGGGTTTAGAACTTTTTGTGGGGTTCAGAGGCTCTCCGCCCGTTCTGTTTGATTACTATACGCAAAGTGGGGGAGAGAAGACGGCTTCGATAATGGCTTTCCTTCTGTCAATCCAGCAACTGCTTCGGTCTCCTTTCAGAGCAGTGGATGAGTTCGATATACACATGGACCCGAGGAATCGAGAAGAGGTATATAAGATGATGCTTTCGTCGATGAAAAATTCTGAATGTTTGCTGATTACTCCAGGTCAGATAACCGTGACCGACCCAAGCGTTCATATAATAGTGGTGCAGAAGGCATATGGGAAATCTGGTGTGCGGGCGGTTAAATGAAATTTTGTTCAATTCCCATATTTAGCGGACAAAACATTGTATACTATTCAATGAAAACCTCGTAGCCTGTGGAGAAGCGTATATTTCTTTGGATTGGATTGGATTCATTGAATCCTTATGATAAAGATTTTGGGTTAAGTAGCCCATTTAATTATTAACACATATACCGCTGCTATAACCATCAGAGACGCACCTATTCCAATAACAAACATCCTCATAGGTATCATCGCAGTTAGCTCTGACATTGTCCCCCGTAGGAGCATTGAACCTGCTAAAACGGCTGTTGCACTCAGCAGAGCTAAAAGGATGAGTGTGAAACTGAAAGCGTTGCTCTTAAGATGACATTCATTGATTTCATCTTCTGACCCGCCTCTTCCAAGTAGGTCTGATTTGTTTTCCTTGAGCTGGTTTAAATAAAAGAAGGAAAAATGCCCGATGGTGATCGCTCCGGCAATTATCAAAATTTCTCGCAATCTTAGAGATGTCTCTATCGGTATCCCTATTAATTCAAGCCAGCTATAGGAAGAAAAGGACAGGATTGCAGGTACGCAAAGCAGGATTAAGAAAGTGGTGAATCGCTTGCTCCCTCTGATTGATGCATATAATCCCCAAAGAATGAGGATTAAGAGCATCAAAGGGGTTATTTGAATTGCAACGGTAAGATGGATTAGTGTGGCTAAAGCTTGGAATATTTGTATAACCAAAGTCTGG
Organism: Candidatus Syntropharchaeum sp.; assembly: GCA_016782355.1. Lineage (GTDB taxonomy): Archaea > Halobacteriota > Syntropharchaeia > Alkanophagales > Methanospirareceae > WJOV01. Next base: position 2,568 of record JADHYP010000006.1, read on the forward strand.
AAATAATGATAAAAAGACGATTTAGAGAAAGCGAATACGGCGATCCCACTCAGGAAAGTGCCGAGGATTACTTGAACGATACTCGTTACAGGCGATTTTAACTTTAGCTTCATCGCCTTTCACCCTGCCTGATTAGAACAGTCGTAAATTTATCTTTTTGTGGGTCCCATTCCACTACCGTAGCCCCCATTCTACGTAACTTACTTGTTATCGGAGAATGTTTTATCTTTTGAAGCGAAATCGCGTATTCTTTATATTCCGAAGGCGGTGTGGGATTTAGATAGTGCGAAAGGACATTAACGACCATTATTGGGACTCTTTTTCGCCTTCTGCCACCACTCATAGCGCTGAGTTTTTTTATACCCTCAATTAGCGATTCTGAAGATTCCGATCGTATCTCTGTTATTACAATTGAAAGCGGGTTGTATCGCAGAATATGTGCTCTACACTTCCTGACGGCGTTATCTAACCCCTCGTTTCTGTCGTAACTCTTAAGGTCCACCAATTCTTTAGACAGCTTGAGGTATTGCTTTTTTCCCGTATCAGGATAGAAAAGTTTCTCTCCATCGTTGTATAAGTACATCCCCACTCGATACCCTCGGTCAGTGAAATACCGAGTGACCGCATCCGCGGATTTCAAAGCGTACTCAAATACGTTATCGATTGATGTTCCGATCTCGAGCGAAGAAGCAGCATCCAAAAATATCCAAATCGTCTTCTTCCCTTCATATTCATATTCATTTACAAGTGGCGTTGCAAAACCTCCCCTTCCTACCCTTCTAGCGGTTGCTTTCCAGTTGATTTTACTTAATGGGTCTCCATATTGGTAATTACGTATCTCTTTGAAGTCGGTGGTGCTAACCCCAATTTTTGACATGTCTGCTCTCGGAAAGAGAGAGGATGCTATGTCCTTTTTACCCCGGATTTTTCTCAGTTCCATAGTCCTTGGTCTTACGGTCAATCCCACTTCTGTATCGCAAGTGCCGGAAATTTCTTTTTTCAATCCTAAAACATGTCTTGATCCCCATTTAACGTTTGATAGTGTGTAAGAACCTCGCTTCACACATTTGACTTTGTATGAAAGCATCAGCTCTTTTTCACCTAAACCCTTCCACAACATTCTGAAGTTATTTCCATCCACGAGTTCGAAAGTGGATGGCAGTTCATCAATGAGCGTTACAATTCCAATTCCATCCATTATTCTAACCTTTATATTTACCTCCAATTCATCATCAGTCCAGACCGATTTATTTAAATCTCCTCGCTCGATTTCTACTTCTCTCGGCTGATCTATCAGCAGTCCAAACAACAATAAGAATAGAGGAATAAGCCCCATGTATATGAAAACCATATTTCCAAATAACAAACCTATCAGGAAGAGAGATGCAAACCATCCGATAAAGCTCGTTGAAAGCGGTGTCAGGTATTTTCTCATAACTCACCTTGGTTTGAAATCTTTCGGCACAGGGATAGCTTGAATTACTTCTTCTATCACGTCTCCAGCTTTTAATCCTTCCAATGTGTACTCCATGTCCAAGATTATTCGGTGAGAGAGCGCATCTTTTATAAATAACTTCACATCATCGGGTGTGACGAAATCCCTGCCATTTATAAGTGCTATCGCTCTCGAAACCTTGAGCAAAGCTATACCGCCTCTGGGGCTGGATCCAATCTCCACTTGGGGCTTCTCCCTCGTTACCCTCACTATCTTGCTTATGTAATCTAAGATGCAATCATCCACGTATATCTGAGTTTCTACCAGTTTCTGAAGCTCTCTGAATCCTTCACGAGTTATTGCAGGTTTAAGTTCTGCAGTGGGGTCATCTTGCTTCCAACTTATCCTGCGGCTCAGGATTTTGTTCTCTTCCCCTATTGACGCTGGATAACCAGTGGAAAGCTTAAGTAAGAACCTGTCCAACTGGGCTTCAGGCAGGGGATAGGTGCCTTCCTGTTCTATGGGATTCTGAGTGGCTATTACGATAAAAGGATTGCCCAAACTATGAGTTTCACCTTCAATAGTGACCTGTTTCTCTTCCATCGCTTCGAGCAATGCGGATTGAGTTTTTGGAGGTGCCCTATTTATTTCATCTGCGAGAATTATGTCGGCGAAAATCGGACCCTTCTCAAGTTCGAATAAATCTTTTTCTCGCCATACTTTCGCCCCTACAATATCAGCAGGTAAAAGGTCTGGTGTGAACTGAATCCTGCTGTATTCACAGCCGATTGCTCGTGCGAATGCTTTTGCTAAAAGCGTCTTCCCCAATCCCGGGTAATCCTCAAAAAGAACATGTCCATTGGCAGCACCAGCAGCCAGCAATTTCTTCAGCAGAAGTCGGTCTCCAACGTAAATATTACCGACGGCTTCGATAATTTCTTCACACACATCTTTCGCTTTTTCTATTTCGTGCATTTTACTCTACAACCTATTATTCTGATTATGATTTGGGTTTAATAATTTCCATTAGTTCTGCCAGTAGCATCTCACGATTTTTCCTGTTTCTTTGGCTCACTCTATTCTTTACCCACTCGAAAGATGGAGAAGGCACAGGTTCGTCTTGATAGTTAATCAGAGGACTCAACTGCTGGGATATTGATTGCTGAGAATAACTACCATTTTCCTGTAACACACCCACTAAATAAACAACAAGTTCTTCCTTTATGCCATCCTCAACAAATAGCCACTGCACCCTCTCAGCATATTCAAGGTCTTCATCAATTTTATTTTCAATCTTTTGCGTATGTTTCTCCCAATCGGAATAGGTCAGTGGTGCCGAGAGGTTTCTGTTAATGCTCCCTCGGACACTGCTAAAACTTCCCCAAACCATCATAACCACAATTATCCAGTCTAAAAGTTGGAGGTGTTGCCAATTAATTAGAATTTGTGGACGGAAGAAACCAAAATAGATGACGATAAAGCATGCTATCAGCATGAAAGACAACTGGGAGTTCACGAGCCATTTGAATATGCCTGAAACGATTAGAGATTTGGACTTTTCACCGAACACTGCTAAAGTTACAAGGGCCGCAAGGGCAAATCCTGCAAAGATGGCAAGACCCAGTGTGTTTATAAATAGCGCTAATTTTGATGGAACCTCGTGTATGGATATTAGATACTGAAATCCTTTCCAGAGTGCATAGCCCGTCATCATAATTCCAGTAGAGATAAATATCGGCTGTGCTTTTTCCTTCTGCTCTGCGTGGCTAAGTGCGGTTCCGGCAGAATGGATAGACAGCCCGGAGAAAAATATAATTATCGGCAACACCCCTGCGGAAGTCAGGGGGTAGTAATTCTGTAGAGACGTTACGAAATTCAAAATTAACAATATACCGATACAGAGCGCTGGATATGGAGATACTTCTTTAGCTACCTCTCTAATGAGTTCTTTACGACTCATGCTCTCCCCTCCAATTCATTTCGTGCAATTACCATTCTCTCGTAGTCTTTCCTTCCAATCTCGTGCATGCTATAGCAAGCTATTTCAAAGCATCCTATAAATTCGTCCACTGTCCCTTCAAATTCAAGAAATTTTGTGACCAGCATTTCATACACTTCTCTTGGCGTGGTTTCCTCCTGCACAGCGAAATTACTTTTTTTCAATAACTCGAGGAACGATTTATATAGCTTTGTGATTTCTTCACGATAATTAACGATCCTGATGCGGGTGGTTCCACTCAACTTTTCAAATCCATCCGAGAAATTTGCATTTATGCTGTATTCACCTTTTTCATTGACCGTGTGTATAAAGTGACATTGCCTATTCTCATCAGGGTCTGACACATAAGCAAGTGTTCTATCTATGTAAACTTCCATTTTTCCTTTCGATGATGAGGTTCCTTCATCAGGTATGGCACATGATATTTGAAGTTCCTCTCCAACACCCCATACGTTGGGGAAATTCTCTTTAATTTGTGGGAAAACGATACGTATTTTATCTTCTTCTGCTTGTTCCACTTTCACAACGCCCTTCGTAGATTTTTCAGCCTCCGCTTCACCTTTATCTGGTTTTCTCCATTTATATTTATAGATTACGATGGAGAGCACTGATAGTAAACTCAGGGTCAGGAGGATTAAACCGAACCACAGAAAGCCTCCGCTCGGATTTATATTTATGGGGTTGCTAACTGAGGATGGCAAATAAAAGCCGGACCCTCCAAAATGCAGGTTCACGTGTTTTTTAGCATTTTTGATGTCTTCCGGAATTGAGATGTTAAAAGATGTTTTTCCTTCTTCATTGGTTTGGTTCGTGATTTCAGACGTTATTCCCGGAATGAATAGTGTTATTAGCTTCCCTTCAAGAGGGTTCCTAAGGTCATCTCTAAGGACTGCTCCTATAGTAATCGTATCCCCCGGTTTTACGGTATCTGGAACAGAAGCATTCAGTTCCGTATGGGCTTTCACCCCCACCTCTTGCGATTTCGTGGTCTCAAATTCAGGCAGAACATATTTAAGTTTTAAGGGTCCCAGTTCTTGTGTTTGGTTGACACGATAAGTATAGCGGAATGCTCCGTTTTCATCGGTAGTAATATTAACCACTTGTTCTCCGACTTGGATATTTAATGGCTCGTTGGTCAGCGGGCTGTCATCAAGTTGCGCTTTTCCGCAGAGGTCAACGTCCTCTCCCCTTATGAAGGTGTTATTGGTTTCGATGTCCAGTAAAACAAGCGTAATCACGATGTTTGCTTCTTTGCTTGATTCCAAAAAGTATGCGGTTCCTTTGAACACCGCTTTGACTGAATAATTTCCTTTCTTCGGAAAAGCATGCTCGGTAGAAAAGACACCGATTTTGTTCGTAGTTGTACGTGCTACCTCTTTACCTTCTACGAAAACCCTTATTTCCTCACCAGATACGGGATTACCCGTGTCTTCAACCAATTTTCCCCGGATTTTTACAGTTTCCCCCGGCTTAGCTATTTCAGGCACAAAAAGGTAAATCTCAGTGTGGGTGATAACTTTAACTGGTGGGTCACTCCATGACTCTCCATACTTATTATTCCCAATAGCGTGTGCTATCACGTGATAATCCCCCACTTCCACCTCTGGCGATACCGAGCATTTTATCTCGAAATATCCTTCATCTGTTTCATCTTGTCCGCACAGCATTCCACCTTTTTCCTTGTTCTCGTTCAGGAATACATCTATTGGCATCCCGTCAACTTTCTCACCGCTCTCTGTAAGAACCGTGCCTTCAACTATGAGATCATGACCCTTTGCAATCACCACATCACTCATGGATGTTATTTCCGTACCAGTTGGGATTAGCGCCTTTTCTTCTCCTTCTCCACCTACTTCTCCTCCTGTTGCGTCAATGGTTATCCACCCTACTTCAAGCCCTACCTCAGCCCAGCAATGAGCTTGGTCTGCAAAAACTGTTTGTGTCCCGGAAGTGCTTTTAATCAAGTATCCGCTTACTACTCTTGACGGTATTCCTACCGCTCTGGCAAGGACGACAAAGGCGGAGTTAAAATTTGCGCACACGCCTCTCTTCTCCTCAAAAAGGAACCAGTCATTGGGTTCCCAACCTTCAGGAGCCCTTGTGTAATTTAAATTGTACTCATAATTGGTTTTGAGGCAACTTTCAATTGCTTTCGCTTTTCTGTAAGGGCTTTCGTAGTTCTCGGTAAGCTCTCGAGCTAATTGCTTGGTTCTATCAGTGATTTGAGTGGGTAACTGTAGATATTTCTCGGTATCAATCGCCTCTGAGCTTTCAAGCGTAGATTCTTTGAAATGATAATGGGTAGTAGTGAAGGAATAGGGAGAAGAAAATGATTTTGATGAGTAAAAGATGTTCTGTTCTGGGTAGCAGTCCAACGAATCAAGCAAAGAGACTTTATCGGTGTAGAGTGAAATGGGTATGAAACCGGGCGGAAATTTAGCTATGGGTTTTATTTCGATTTCGTCTTTGAGCTTTGATTGATAATTTTTCACTTTGTGCCCGATGGTTTCACCTTTGTATATGTGGCGTGGTTCTTCGCCAAGCTCCCACATTTCTCCATCATACGTCACACCCACAACAGCTTTAAGGTAGTGGGTATTAGTTGCCCCAACCGTATAAAAAAGGGGGATATGAGGTGGTTTCCCCCCTTCGGGTGAGATTTTGTTCGAACACGTAGGGCAAGCTCCAGCATCTTTGCCCTCTCCTTCAGGCTCTCCAACACCCTCGCCCTTAGACTCTCCATTGCCATCAGGAACTTTTTGATTTTTCTGTGTTCCATTTTCAGACTCACAAGTTCCAGACCCATCACTGTCAGATTTTCCACTGTCGGAGTCAGAAGGAAAGTATGAAAAATCACTAATAACACTGGAAAGATTTCCGCATATTCGGTATGTCCACCTGTTCCTTTACAGGGATAGGTGTAAAGTTTGGTTGCAATAATCGTATGATTGGGTTTGATTGTGCCTGTATGGTTTCCCATGATGCTTGGGTACGGATTGGATGGTTGTCCTGTGTCGAAGATTTTCAACTCTCCGGAAGTAGTAAAGCTATACTCCGAACTCTCTGCCGAATTTTCGCTTTGATCTGTGCTGTTTACAACAAAGTAATAACAAGTGCCTGCCGACAATCCTGTTAGTTCAACGAGGTGATTCTTTACAAATAGTGAATCCTCCTCGCTTTCGGTATAAACTCCGGATTCTTTACCATATTTCACCAAACTATTAGAAAACTCATCCGTATCCCATTTTATCGTTGCAGAATTGTCTGTTATGTCTGTTACGGTTATGTTTGTGATTATTGGCGGTGTGGTGTCGTTCATGAGTTCTTTTGGGAAGATCAACTTTTCATAATAGTTAGAGTTTGCGTATTCAATTATTATTTTCGGTGGCACCGCTTTTGTGAGATTGGCAAGGTCGGTTGGAATATCTTTTAAATCATTGCGGTAAATCGAGTTCGCATATTCTACCAATATCCTCGGTGTTACGCTACATGTCACATTAACTAAGCCCGCTGAAAGATTTAAGTTGTTGCGATAGATGGTGTTTGCGTATTCTGTAAGTATTCTTGCTGTTACATTGCTTGTAATATTTGTCAGGTCTGGCGAATATGCGGTAGTGGTATTCCAAATGGTGTCCGCATCTTCGATGATGATCTCTGATGCGCTGACTGCTCCTATTTGCAGGCATAATGCCAATGCCACAACCAGTATAAGAAGATGTATATTCATTTTTATCTCTCCTTTTATACTCTAAGCACAAAACCCCTTGTAGGCTCAAGTTTTTCCGTTTCTGGATTCACTTTTAGACCCAAAGTTTCCAAAGTTTCCACTCCTAATAATGGCTCTTCACAGTCCATAATTAGAACGGTGGTTGGTGCTTCCCTTTCTTTTATTTTAACATGCACGACTCCCACTTCTGCCTCCATCTCCATTCCATTTGCGAGTTTTACCTTTTCCTTCCTTAACTTTGGAATATCAAGTCTTTCTGCTAAATCTTTTGGGATTACCGTGAATGTGGCACCTGTATCAGCCAGCATCTTCACTTCCTCTCCTTTTTTCTTACCTTCTATATAGGCATTTACGAATGTGTGTCCCATTTTTTCACCTATGCTTCTTGATATATGAGGACAATTGCATCGAATGTCCCTCTAGTATTCCTACCAGTAATTTTTATGGTGTGGAATACAGCAAGCGAAAGCTGCGTAGGTGAAAGCAGGCCATAATTCGTTTCTTCTCCTATAAAAGGATGCTGATATATACAACTAATCTTTTTTTCATCGATATACATATCAGATTCAATCCAATTTCCTTCACTTTCTCTACAGTAATGCGAAAATGAACGCTCATAGAATACGAAATCGCTCGGCAGCTTTAACTTGAAGGTATCCGTTCCCGGACTCCACAGCGCATCCGCAACAACCATCAGTTTATCCGCATTCGCATATTTGAAGTCATAGTATTTTATGTTTCTCATTGGAACACCAGCGGCATTGCAAACCACGCTCATACCGTCTTCAAGTTTCGTGCCCGTTATCTTTTCGTCCGTGCCGTAATCTGCCCAGTCGAGTATCTTTGCCGCAGGCTCTTCATTCAGATAATATGTTACAATCCAACCGTCTTTGTGGACATATGCGTGAACATCCTCAGTCTCTGGATAATCTGGAAGTGCAACCGAGCCAATAATGTATTCGTCTGTTTCGTATTCTATCGTTCTGAATACGGTTTTTGCTTTTTCAAGGTCTATTGTCTCTTCAACATCTGTGTAAGCAGAAATACCAGCTTCTTCTTCGAGGAAAGTTGTGCCTGCTCGCGGGGCAACACTGCCGCCACCTTCAGCCGCGCCTGCAACTCCGATAAAGGGCGGTGCCACAAGCGAGATAACGCCTTTTCCTCCGCCTTCCCCCATCCCTTTCTCCACATCCTGCGAGTTATACAATACTGCTGTGCAGCTTACGACCATCACCAAGGCGGTTAAAACCGCCAATACCTTCAAACTAAAATTCTTCCCCATTTTTTATCCCCCTTTTTTCTTTAATTTAAGATACCACTTATAGTTTTAGAAATATGAAATAACCCTTTATAAATTTTTCGGTTATAGATATCTATTGAATAAACTGAAGTATTTTATTTTGGCGATAAAATGATACAAAAGCAGATGGAGAGAATTAAAGGGACATGAGTGGGTGAAGGTGGTGGAAAATGAAGAAAATAATAACGCTTAAAGAACATATAATCAATTATGCAAAGAATAACAGTTATTTCAACATAAATGACTTGAGAAAGTATTTTACTGATAGAAGAATTGACTACAAAAATGACACACTGAAAAAATATCTCTATCTTCTGAAAAGAGAAAACGCTATCTATGGCGCAGGCAGAGGCTGGTATTCCACAATAAAACATGATTTTGTATTGGATACAAAGCCCGTAGAAGAAATTAGAGCGTTAATAAAAGACAAGTTCCCACTCCTTGATTTCTCTTGCTGGAGCACGGAACAGATAAAAGGTTTCTTTCACCACCTGCCAAGTCAATTTGTCACTTTCGTTTATACCGATAAAGATTTTCTACAAGCCGTAAAAGATTTTCTGGCGGATGAAGGCTACAATACATATCTAAATCCCCGCAAAAGTGAAACGGAAAAATATGTAGAACTAAAAAACCGAACTGTTATATTAAGACCTTTTATTTCTCCTCGTGAGCCTAAAAATCAGCGTTTTGCAAAAATAGAGAAGATACTTGTGGATTTGTTTATGGAGACGAAAAGGGTCAATCTCATGGATATGAGCGAATACCAGAAAATTTTTTCCAATATAATCCATAATTACCGCATAAATATAGCGGTAATGCTCGACTATGCAGAAAGGAGAAAAATAAAAGAAAAGATGCAGGCTATGTGCATGAATACAAAATCCACCAATATGACATTTTTGTAAAATGTAGCAATAGTGGAATGAGGCGGGGGAAATGATTGACAGAACATGTTTTGAAAGAGAATGGATAACAAATAAACATAGAGAAACAAACGCAGACCCAATATTGATAGAAAAAGCAATATATGCCTTTGAATTGCTTGGGAATTTGGTTGAAAACGGCATCAATCTGATTTTTAAAGGTGGCACAGGTTTGATGCTGCTCATTCCTGAATTGAAAAGACTTTCCATTGACCTCGACATAATAACTGAGGATGAAGATATAACATTGTATGATACATTCGACAAAATAATACAGGAAGGATTATTTAAAAAATGGGAAGAAGATAAAAGACCAACGGAGCATAAGATTCCAAAGAGTCATTTTAAATTCTACTACATATCTTCAATAGAAAATAGAGTGGCTTATGTCCTGCTTGATATTGTAAAAATGCCTTCTCCCTTTTCCGAAACAATTGAAAAGCCAATTATTCTACCGTTGTTTGAAGTTGAAAAAGAAGTGAAAGTACCAATCCCTACTGTAAATAGCTTTACCGGAGACAAATTGGGTGCTTTTGCTCCTACGACTATTGGGATTCTTTATGGTAAAGGAAAATCAATGGAAATATTAAAACAATTATTTGACCTTGGAATTCTATTTGAACACATAACTGACCTGAAGGAAATCAGTCAGTTGTATAAAAAAATTGCTGAAATTGAAGCTTCTTATCGTAATATTAGTTTGCCCCCAGATGAATTTTTGGGTGATTCAATAAGGACTTCTTTTCTCATCTCTCAATTAGACTTTCGTGGAAGTATCGAGAACGAACATACAAGAGAACTAAGAGACGGGATTAGAAGGATTAGAAGTCACATAATTGGAGGCAGATACTCTTTTTCAAATGCTAAAGAGGATGCTTCAAAAGTTGCCTGTCTTGCTTTTTTAATTAAGGATGGTCGTTTGGATATGGATATAGGAGGGCTAAAGCAAAATAGAGGAGATGTAGAGAGAATAAAGGATATTTCCCTTCCTAACGATTTCAGTATTCTAAATAAGCTAAAGGCAATTTCTCCGGAGAGTTTTTATTTATGGGCGATAGCTACCGGAGTAATACAGGAAGGGGAAAATGAGCAAAGCTAGATTTAATGAAATTAAGGAGAAAATACGCCCGGTAACGAAGAGATACGGCGTTAAAAAAGGGGCTTTATTTGGCTCGTTGGTAAGAGGAGAAATGAGGAAGGATAGCGACATAGACATACTGGTAGAAATTGAAAGCGATATTAGTTTGTTAGACTTTGTTGGGCTCAAAATAGAGATTGAATAAAAGAACATGAAGGATGGGAATAATGAAAATTTGATTGGTAAAGCTGGCACTATCTAAAAATCCAGTGATTTATCACCGCGGAGAGCGCAGAGTACGCAGAGTTTTAATACTGTTCAACAATTGTTGGGGCTTTCTGATGCCTTTGCGTTCTCCGTGTGCTCTGTGGTGAAATTTAAGGATTTGGCAATTTCACTAGAAAATTTGACTGTGCCTTTCTATGGGATGCTACAAACTCACAATCCTTCCCATTCCCCCTTACCCTTATCGGTATCCGATTCCCTCAGCCATATCGCCCAGCAGATCAATATCTGCGAATATCCTATCTCCTTCGATAATCGCTCCATTTCCTCGATAAACCGCAAATCATCATTCGCATGAACACCAAGCTCGCGTTCCACCACGCGTTTTATTATCTTATCCGGCATGCTCGTGTCCACACCTGCTTGCATTCGCAAATACTGGAACGTAATCAATCCGACACCGTGGACCTTTCCTATTTCATCCTTCTCCCATTCCTTATGGTTTGCGTGCTCAGCCCAATACCGCAACGCATCGAAATCCGTACCAAAATCCTTGGTTTCTTTTAGGTTATCTAAAACACGACTTATGCCTATCGCAGCGTGCCAAACACGTCTGTTGTTCATTATCCCCCTCAATCTCGCATCTTCCGCGGAAAGCTTTGAAAACGCATTAAACGAACGTATCTCCCCTGTTTCTACAAAATCGCTGTAAAAACGCTTAACCCGCGGCACCACGATTTGGAAGTATTTTAACCCAATCGAATCCAGTGCCGCATCCACAACAATCAGTACCGCATTCCCACCCCACCGCTTACCGTTTAAACATCGCAGCTCGCTTTCTTTTGCTGTCGTAAGAACCTCTTCAAATCTATCCTCAAAAATCTTCTTTGTCTTCTTACGTTTAAATATTAATAACTTTTTGTTCATTTCAGACACTCTCTTTACCTACAAGAGTGTCCCTCTTCTGCATGAAACTCAACCCCTCTGCTATGTGATTGAGGATTTCTTTCGAAATAGTAAAATTTGGACGGTACATTTTAGATACTCCTTGCTTTTTTAAGTCTTGACGCTATCCAGCTAAATCCGGAGATGCAATCGAACACCGGTGGAGGTTGGGTGTGGGGCATTTATCTGTCTCCTGCGTATTTTTCGAGAATAGCATAAATATTAAACGTAGCGATATAAAAAGTCTTCGTACAAAAAGAATTTTCGCTTGAAAAATCATGTTCTAAAAGTGAAAATCTAAATTGTGCTGTGCTGTGCTGTGCATAACTTATATAAAACCAAATTTTAATTTCCAATAAATGAAACAAATGAAACCAGACGAGCTATTCCGGCTGATAAACTTTTGCGAAACCATACAAAAGGAAGGGACCGACCCATTTGATTTGGACGTCAAAAAGTTTCTGGAAACGCTGAAGAATCATCTAAAAAAGTGGAAGCGGTTAGACGACCTGCTTTTAGACGCAGAAGCGATGTCCGAGCTAACGAAGATAATCGAATTGCAGGGTAAATGGATAAGAGACCGCTCCTCCTCGTTTTACATAGACCCCGTTTTAATGGAACTCAAACTAAAAATGCTGGAGCCAGCTCAGTTAGCAGACGCATTCTTTAAATCCTGGCATCCCATTATATCAATGGATAGAATCACTGCAAAGAGGTTGAAAGAGGGACTGGATTACTGGAACGCGCTAATACCCTTCAGTGAGCGGAAGGAAGAATTTCCGCTACCGTCAACGTCTGAAACGTTTCCGTTCGACCTCGAGGATTTAATTGATTTGAACATCTTATCCCGGACTGAGTTCGAGGATTCAATAAAAGCAGTTTTGAACGACCTTGAGCAACGGGGCAGAATCGAATATCACGATTTTATTTATGACGATGAATACGAGAGCAGTGTTGAAAAGGCGTATCTGACGAGTTATTTAGTAAGCGAAGGAAAAGCTGAACTCGATATAAACCCATTAGAGGAAGAAGTCTTTATTTCTCCGTGCAATGCAAAAGCAAACACTGGGGATGTAAGGTCTATCCCGATTTCGTTAAGCTACGAGGATTGGTTAAGATGGAAGAGGAAACAGAAGAAGAATCAAGGACAAAAGCAGAACGGAAGGTGAAAAGGGCAGCCCAGTTAATGTTCTTCAGGAGGCATAGAATCCCCGGAGTTAAAGGCTGGGAGCTTAAAAAGGCATTGGGAGAGAATTATATGGAAGTAATCGCGGTTTTAAATTCCACTCTCGATAAACTTGGCATGGAAGTAAAACGGATAAACGAAGAAGGAGGTGGAGAAGAAAAAGCAGAGCGCGACAGATTTATGATCGTGCTTAAGAACCACCTGGTTGAGAAAGCTTCGGGAGAAAGAATAGACCAGGTCGCCATGCTGTCTGCTACTTTAGCCTATATCATCTCGAAGCAAGGCAAAGCACCGAGAAAAGCGGTAGAGTCGTTTTTAAGCGATAAATTCCCCAAACGTAGAGTTTTCTTCGCTCTGGACAGGTATATCAAGCAGGGATATCTGGGTGAGGATGACAAGGTGTTGTATATCGGATGGAGGACACGAGCGGAGGTGGATAGGAAATCGCTATTGGATTTGATTCTGGCTTCGTGAAATATCTTTGAATCGAATTAAAAAGAGGAAGGGATAGCTTTTGAAATTTGCAATTTACCTGCTCCTATACTCCTCAGGCAATAGCTCTTCTGAACCTGTAAGTTTTTTCTTTTGAGAGTGTCAAACGGATTAAAAGTATCTAAAGTGGCATTCTGGCAGGGCCGCCAATTGGTAACATCTTTATCACCTAACAATATTGTTAGCCAACATATATGTTATATATAAGATTTGTTGGGATAGCACTTTAAAAATGTTTCACAATAGGCAATAGATGGAATTTTCCTGGTTTGTGAAAAGGTAGTTCGTTTTGATTGAAAAAGCTTCTGGTGAAAGAATAGACGATGTCGCAATGCTGTCTGCTTGTAATATGAAATCTTTTTGAAGCAATAAACTTAATGTGCAAAAGTATAATAAGTATAAGAAATATAAGCATAGAACATATTTAGGAACCTTTAAGATGAAAGCAAAAGCCCTTCCGGAAGTTTATGATATATTTGATCCACAAGAGCCGCTTACTGGAGAGAAGCTCAGGGAATACTACGTGAATAGAGAAAGCCCTGTGAAAAGACTTTCAGGAATTTTGAAAACAACCAAAAAACCTTTAAAGTATCTCTTCGTAGGCAGTAGAGGAAATGGTAAGAGCACAGAGCTTAATAAACTTTCTGAACTCGTCAAAGAAGAGCTCTTCATTGTACCATTCTCAATAAAAGACAGGCTTAATCTCTTCGATGTTGAATATGCTGATATTCTACTTGTAATTGGTGCTGAAATTTATGATAAAGTATCTGAGCAGATAGAGCTAAGCAAGGAGTTAGATGAATATCTCAATTCTTGGTCTGAAACCGTTGTGGAAAGGGTAGACGAGAAACAAAAAGGGATAGGACTTGGAGCGGGATTCACTGCAATCGTAAATCTCTCAGGCAAGATCAAGACCCAGGTAACGACCAGAGAGATTACAAGAGATATTATAAAACCAAGAATGAGCGATTTGATAGATGCGATAAATAAAATAATAGTGGATGCCGAGGAAAAACTTGGTAAACAGCTTCTTATCATAATTGATGACCTCGATAAAGTGAACCTTGAAAAGGCTGAGGAGCTGTTTTACATGCATGGTGCTGAATTGACACAGCCGATTTGCAAGGTAATCTACACGATACCACAACCATTGCTATTCTCTAATAAAATAAGACAGATAGTTTTACAGTATTTTGATGGTCACGAAGTGCTTGGGAATATAAAAGTGCACGATAAGAACAGCAATCTTAATTCTGAGAGCTGTGAAGTTATGAAGGACGTGGCGCTGAGAAGAATGAGTGAGGATTTAATAACTGAGGAAGCTTTGGTCACAGCGATAGAATTCTCTGGTGGTATCCTAACCGAGTTTATGAGAATTATAAAGGACGCTGCAAACATTGCAAATACCGAGGGGAGGGAGAGAATAGAGAATGAAGACGTTGAGCATGCTATTACCGAAATCAGAAATGACTATATTAGAATTCTTTCTAAAGAAGACCTCGAAATACTAAAAGGTGTGAGTAAAACAAAAGAGAAGACAGATGGAGAGAGTTTTCAAGATTTACTCTTCAGTCTCGCAATCCTTGAATACTCAAATGGAGAGATCTGGTATGATATACACCCAACAATTAAAAGAGTTATTGAATGAGTTGAAGTTAGCAGAGGGAAAGAATTGTCTGCTCTTTGTTATCTTAGATAAATCTCAAAACGATCTGATAGAGATTATAGAACCAAGGGGTTTTAAGGTAAACAGGATATATTTGGAGAAGGAGGTAAATCTGCTGGAACTGTTGATAAAGTGGGAAGAAACCCCTGAGAACACTGTTTACCTCGCTCACGGACTCTCAAATCAATTCCTTTGGGTTTTGGGTTATTTAAACTTGCATCGTGACCTCTTTTACGATATAAAAAGACCGGTTATCATTTCAGGTAGTGAATACGAAATAGGGGAGATAGCGAGGTATGCACCTGACCTTTGGAGATTCAGGAGCAGAACATACGACCTTACAGAAAAGAAGATAAGAGAAAAAGAAGAGAGGTTTACCATGAGCTTAGCAGAGCTTGAACCCATGTATTATATTTTACCTATTTTTGAGGATGAAGATGAAGAGAAGCTAAAAGAGAGAATAAAGGTAGATGAGTATTTGCTTGGAACCGTGAGAGATGATTATAAGAAGGCGGAATTATACATGAGTCTTGCGATTTCATATTTGAAATTGGATGATTTTGAGAGGGGAAAGAGATCTTTTGAGAAATCCACAGAGATTAAGGAGAAACTAAGCGACAAAAAAGGAATTTCGATTAATTACAAAAGAGTTGCTGATATTTTTCTTTGGAAAGGTCATTTAGAAGAAGCAGTGAGGTTTTACAGTTCGGTGTTGGAGTTGAATCCAAATTTGGCTGAGGCTTACTCCCGTCGTGGCGCTGCTTACGATGAATTAAACCAACATGAAAGGGCGATCGAGGATTATAACAAGGCAATAGCGATA